>NZ_QSDP01000007.1:0-90412 GCF_003463685.1 Parabacteroides sp. AM58-2XD | reverse complement strand
TTGTGTTTGAAAATAGAGTTTTGTTGATTTTATTTTAAGTTGTAAGAACTAAGTATTTTTAATTAAACCAAAGCATTAATAATTATACTCTCCAGTTTTTTCTCTAAAAATTTTATTCTAAGCTTGTGTTGCTAATGTCTTGTCAGACAGTTGGTATTCTATGCGTTTTTACCATAGTTCTTACAGGACTAAGGTTTTTTGATAATGCTTAATGTGGATTATGGTTATAAAAGCATGCATAATCCATATATCGCAAGAATACATTAGAAATATAAATATAGTGTGAAATAGAATTATGTATAACCTTATAAAAACAGAATGCGTATGGAGAATTGACCTACTAAAAAAAGAACCGGAGAAAGGCCTAATTTTCTCCGATTCGTATTTGAATTAAAATCAATTAGTTATTAACTAATAAATTCTTTACAAAAGTATGAAAAATAAAGAGAAAAGAAGAACAGTAGATATGTTCATTTACTGTTTGAGAAGTTTTTTTACCACATTTAAAGTTTTTAGTATATGTTTTTTGTTTAACCTGATGTTCCCTTCGTTAATCTTTGCCGATACGAATAATGAAAGCTCTGGTTATCAGCCGGAAAATATGGGACAAAATACTATGGTCTCTCAAAAACGTCTCGTAACAGGAGTTGTCTTGGATTTAGACGGAGAACCTGTTGTCGGAGCTAATGTATTTGAAAAAGGAGAAAAATCTAATGGTACTATCACTGATGTAAATGGCAAATTCTCCTTGAATGTTTCTGATAATGCAACCTTAGTTGTCTCTTTTGTCGGTTTTAAAAACCAGGAGATAGCAGTGAAAGGAAAGGATAAAATCGATATCCGGTTGGCAAATGATTCGGAATTGCTGGATGAAGTGGTGGTAGTCGGCTATATGACACAGAAGAAAGGTTTGGTGACAGGTGCCGTATCAAGTATGAAGGTAGATGAAACAGTGAAAGCATTGCCTACAACTTCTGCTGGTAATATTTTGGTAGGTAAATTGGCTGGAGTGAATGTGAGTACGCCAAGTGCTCTTCCCGGTGCAGCTCCAAGTATCAGTATCCGTACCGGTTCTTCTTGGTACAGAGATTCGAATAAAAATCCACAGCCTGTAACTTATGTTATTGATGGAGTTGTTCGTGGTTCAGGGGATTTTAATAATTTGAGTCCGAATGAAATTGAGGATATTTCAGTATTAAAGGATGCTGCATCTGCAGCTATTTATGGTTCCCGTTCCGCAGGTGGTGTTATAATTGTTACGACCAAAAAGGGAAACAGGGGAAAACCTACATTTAATTATTCGTATGGATTCAGTGTGGATACTCGTACAAAGAATTCTGATTTGACAAGTGCGGTAGAAGCCGGTGAATTATATAGTCGTATCAATGGTTCTGCCGACCCCGCCGGTTGGGCTTGGGGACAAGATGAACTTGATTATTTCCGGAATAATATTAATGGAGGCTGGGGGTATGACCAATTGGAAACCGTATGGCGAAATCCAACTACACAGACACATAATTTGAGTGTGAACGGTGGTAGTGATAAAGTTCGTTATTTTGGTGCAGCTTCTTATGTGAAACAGGAAGGTTTTTTGCAACCGTTGACTTATGATAAGTATAATATCCGTATAAATGTGACGGCCGACATAACTAAAGATCTGGAAGTTTTTGCCGGTATCGCTCTTTATAACAACTTTACAGGAAATGCCGTTTTTGAAGATGCTGGTGCCAATTTCGGTAAACTAAGAGTCTGGCAGCCGGATCAGCCGGTTTATACGGATGGCGGACAATACATAGATTATGGTTGGATTGCTAATATGGGGGCGGCTGTAGATGGTAAAGGTGGTTATAATAAAACAACAATGTTGAAACCGCAAGCTATATTCAGTGCTACTTATAAAGCTCCGTTCCTGAAAGGGCTGAGTGCAAAACTTTCTTATAGCAGAAGTTGGAACAATGAAGTTAATAAGAAATTTTATACGAACTATGATGTTGCTCAGATGAAGAAGAGTGGTACGAATAATCGTATCTTTTCTACAAAAGATGAAGACATTATCAGTTTAAGGCGTGTAAACTGGGTTGGCAAAGATTATATTGAACGCAAATCTGGCTGGAGCGATGATAAACAATTGAATTTTCAATTGAGTTATGAGAATGTGTTCAATAATGTTCATCGTGTTGCCGGTACATTTGTGACGGAGTGGTATGAAGGAAAAGGTTCTGATGTAACCGGTGGACGTGAAACTTTTCCTGTTTACTTAACAGACCAGTTCTGGGCAGCTAGTAGTGCCCGTGCCGATACGTGGGGTAATGGGGCAACCGACTGGGTTAGTGGTCGTATGTCTTATATTGGTCAGTTTAGTTATTCGTATGCAGATAAATACTTGGCAAGTTTTTCTTTCCGTGAAGATGGTTCTATGAACTTTGCTCCGAACCAGCGATGGGGGCTCTTCCCGGCAGGTTCATTAGGATGGGTTATTTCTGAGGAAAACTTCTTCAACAAATCGGCTGTTCAATTTTTGAAACTGCGTGCTTCTGTCGGTTTGACCGGTGATGACTCTGTCGGTGGGTGGCAATGGCAGGAATCTTATAAAGCGGATGGTAAAAATGCCTATTTCGGAGAAACGGTTGCTCGTTCCGTAGGTATTACTTACGGTAGTGTAGTGAACCCGAATATCACTTGGGAAAAATCAATGAACTACAATATAGGTGTAGATATGAACTTTTTGAATCATTGGAGATTGTCTGCAGACTATTGGTATCGTAACACGTATGATATTTTGGATACTCGTGTGGTATCTTTGCCTAATACATTCAGTTTGAGTATGCCGGCTGAAAATTACGGAGAAATGAAAGCACAAGGTTTTGATCTCCAATTAGGCTATAATGGTCAAAGCGGTGATTTTTCTTATTTCGGAAATTTGACTATGTCGTATGGTTGGAATGAGATCACGAAAAAAGACTTTGCAGAGAATGCGCAATGGATTGATGTAGCCCAAGGCAAATCTTCCAGTTATATAAAAGGATGGGAGTTCGACAAAATCATTCGTACTCAGGAAGAATTGGATGCATTTAATAGAGAACATCCGAATTATAAACACAATGGTTTGTCTCCGGCTCTGGGTATGATGGTCTTTAAAGATCTGAACGGTCCGGACGGTGAGCCTGACGGTATTATCAATGATTGGGACAGAGTTATGCTCCGTTCTAAAAACTTCCCGGTTGTGTACGGTCTGAATTTGGGCGGCAGTTGGAAAGGTTTGAGTTTGGATATGATGTTTTCCGGTAAACTGGGAGAAAAGAAGTGGATGAAAGATTTGGCAGGAGGTGTAGAATGGAACCGTATGTGGAACCAATGGTATTATGATAGTTGGACACCGGAAACGCCGAATGCGACTTTGCCTAAACGAGTAAGTGCTAACAATTCGAAAACGTATGAAACAGATTGTGAGTTTTGGTTGAAAGATGCCAGTTTTATGCGTCTGAAATATTTAACGGTAAGTTATGATCTGCCGAAGGGACAATTCTATAATAAAGTATTTGATAACGTGCGCTTCTTTGTGACAGGAACAAATTTATTTGTATTGAGCAACTTTAATAAGAATTATTATGATCCGGAAATTGGAAATGGTAATGCTTTTCCGGTTTCGCGTTCATGGAACTTTGGTGTTGATGTGAAATTTTAACTATTTAAGCAATGTAAAGCATGAAAACTAGAAATATTATTTACAGTTTATTCCTTGCTGCTTTATGCAGTTGTAGCTTGGATTATGAAAATACAGGTGTGATAAATCCAGACAATGTTTGGCAAGATAAAGCAATGATCAATTCTTTCTTGTCGGATATTTATGGCAGAACAATGCCTGGTTGGCCGGTTTCTGCCAACAATACGGATGAAGGTATGAATGGCCCTGCTTCTATGGGTGAGGTTGCGAGGGGAATCATAACCATTGATAATTACGCAACGAAATGGGATTATGGCAATATTGACCGTATCAACTTTTTCCTGGATCAGATGGAGATTGTAACAGTCTTGACAGAAGCAGAAAGGAAGCAGATGAAAGGGCAGGCTCTCTTCTGGAGAGCGCGTGATTACTGGGGAAAAGTCTTTGCTACAGGCGGTGTTCCTTTGATTTTAAAATTCCAAAATGTGACGGATCTTCCTTCTTTGTTTGTATCACGTAATACGACAACCGAGTGTGTGGAACAAATTCTAAAAGACTTGGATGAAGCGATTGAATCTTTGCCTGATAAATGGGAAGGTGCTGATTACGGACGTATCGATAAAGGTGCTGCTATGGCACTTAAGGGACGTATTCTGTTACAATATGCCAGCCCTTTGTTTAACCCGGATAATGACCAGTCCCGCTGGGAAGCTGCTTACAAAGCCAATAAGGATGCGGTTGATTTTCTCCAGAGTGTAGGCAAGGGATTATACCAAGGTAAGTTTGAAGATATCTGGTATGATGAAGGTAAGAATAATAGTGAAGTGGTAATGGTAACCCAATTTATCTATCCGGATAATAAATTTGATCAAAAGGGCATTCGTCCTCAGCCGCTGACCAAAGATGGTGCCAATGATAATCAAGCAATTCTGTCACTTTTGTTGGCATTTCCGAAAGCTGATGGTACAAAGTTAGAACTGGATGTGAATAGATTGGCTACGGATGATGCTTATAACGAGCAATTTATGACAGACTTTTATACTAATCGTGATCCGCGTTTTCATGCCACTATATTTTGTCCGGGAACAGAATATCCTTGTAGTGACAAGTTGCCTGGCGAGATGAAATATTGGAATACTTGGAAAAAAGTGGAAGATCCGTCTTCTCCTACCGGTGAAAGATATGCTTCGACTGCAGAAGATGAAATGGGTGTAACTATTGGTGGTAATTCTTCTGGTTATTTCCAGAGGAAGGGGTTGGATAAAGATTTGACTTCCGGAACAGTATATGATGCGGATGTCGACTGGATCGAAATCCGTTTTGCTGAAGTCTTGATGAATTATGGTGAATGTGCTAACGAATTAGGTAAAAGTGGTGAAGCTTTGCAGGTATTGTATGACATTCGTAAACGTGCCGGCATTGAGAATAAAGATGGCAAATATGGTATTACAGCTACTTCACAAAGTGATATTCGTGAAGCATATATCACGGAACGTTTGATTGAATTTGCCTATGAAGGTAAACGTGATGCAGATTTGCGTCGTTGGAAACGTTATGATATTTTGAATAAGATGAAATATCGTTCAAGCTTATATGCTGTCATCAAAGATAAGAACCAAATTGCAGATTTTGACTGGACGAAAGATATGTTTGATCCGGAAGTTCGTAAAATGTTCCGCTTTGAATATGTCGAATGTGTGGATCAGGATAAACAATATGCGTTCAACATGGATTTATCCCATTGGTTCCATTCGGTTGCCAAGGAAACAATTGACCGTAATGTAAACATTGAACAGAACAATGAATGGGGAGGACCTTTTGATCCGTTAAAATAATTTGTTGGGATTGACCTTTTTATCTTAAGGCTGTGTCAAAATTCACTATCCTGTCATCCCGGACTTGATCCGGGATCGCATCCTGGGCTGATAATCAATGTTTAGGATGAGGTGGCGGATCAAGTCTGCCATGACAAAACAGGATTTTGACACAGTTCCTTTTTATACATTCTTATAGCATAAAAGCAATAATAATCCACTGAATAAGCATCTTTTGGCTATTGGATGAAGTTTTTGTTGTCTTTACTTTTGTCCGATCGACAGGAAACGGTTACCTCATACTGATGCTTTTTCAAAGTTTAAATATTAACGACTAATACAATGAAAATATTAAAATTGTCTGTGGCTTTCTTAAGCCTGCTTTTTCTACCTTCCGGTCAGCTGTATGCACAAGCCGACAATTACGAAAAACATAAGAACGACGATGTCTCTCAAATCTCGAATCGAGAGATGACGTTTTATCTGGTATTCAAAAGTCATTTTGATATCGGTTATTCGGCATTGGCACGTGATGTTGTGCATGAATACCGTACTTCCATGATCGATAAAGCCATGGATGTGATGGATAAAAATGCGGATAAAATGAAAGATATGCAGTTTGCGTGGACCGTTCCCGGATGGCCTTTGGAACAAATGCTTTGGGATCGGCAGACTCCGGAGCGTAGGTTGCGGATAGAACGTGCTTTAAAAAACGGAAACCTGGTGACGCATGCACTTCCTTATACAACACATACGGGAACGCTTGAACTCGAAGATCTTGTGCGTGGTCTGGGCTATTCTTCTTCGTTGGCTCGTACATACGGTTTACCACTTCCGACCGACGGGAAAATGACGGATGTTCCGGGGCATACCTGGGTTTTACCGACCATTTTACACCATGCCGGAATCAAGTTCTTTCATTTCGGTTCCAATCCGACCAACCGTGTGGTGAAGGTTCCGACTTTGTTTTGGTGGGAAGGTCCAGACGGTTCAAGGGTGTTGACCATGTTTTCGGAAGGATATGGCGGAGGAATGTTCCCTCCTGAAGGATGGAAGCTGAAATCATGGCTTACATTCGTGCATGCCGGCGATAATGCCGGACCTCCAACGGCAGAAGAGGTGGAAAAGGTAATTACCCATATAAAAGAGAAATATCCCAATGCTAAAATACGCATCGGTAAAATGTCTGATTTTGCAGAGGCTGTTTTTGCTGAGAATCCCGAGTTGCCGGTGGTACGTGGAGATATGTCCGATAGTTGGGTACATGGCGTAATGTCTAATCCGCAGGCAACCCGGACTGCAAGAAGAGTACGTCCCCTGATGCCTTTGCTGGAAACTTTGCATACACAGGAAAAGGAATGGGGAATCATGCCTTACGAAATTGATGAAGACTTGGCTTATATATATGATAAAAGCCTGATGTACGGCGAACATACCTGGGGACTTGCCAACCAGCATTTTGTTCCCGGCTTAACCGGCAAAGACTGGTATAAGATGTATGTTACCGGTTTGGACCCTGCGTATGCCCGGATGAAAGAGTCATGGAAAGAACATATCGGGTATATTGAAGATGCTGAGCAGGCTTTGCGGCCGGAACTGGAGAATGAACTTGCTACGTTGGCTGAAAATGTTGCCAGGGAAGGTTTCCGTTTCGTTGTATACAATCCGCTTCCATGGGAACGTGGAGGGATGGTGAATTTTGTATTACCGTCACAAGGTTCTATCAAAGAGGCTTATGTGAAAGAAGTGGGGACCGGTCGTATCTATGACCTGAAAGTGTATGGTGCCGATTCAAAACGCCTGGGTACTTTCTTCGCCGAAGGTATACCGGCAAATGGCTATAAGACATATATCCTGACAGATGAGTCACCTGCCCAAGTCGAAAACTCATTAAAAGGTGAAGAACAGGCTAATTATATAGAGAACAAATGGTACAAAGTCTCATTTGACAAAAAGAAAGGATGCATCAGGAGTATCTGGGATAAAACAAACAAGCGGGAATTAGTGGATGACCAGTCTGAAAATGGTTTTGGCTCTTATGTGTATGAAAGATACGACAAAGAGCAATCATACCGCTATCTGAAAGAATATATATATGACAAATACAAAAATTCTCATTATCAGATAACAGGTAAAAGTACCTATTTGGATGAACGGACAAAAGGCATACATGAATCTCCCTGGAATATGGAATTTCATGTGGAGAACCATAAGTCATCCATCCGTGGTGTGTTAACTCCTTCTGCATCAGTCGGAGAAGAAAAACATACGGCTGGCCTGACCGTGACGCTTTACGAGAATATGCCTTGTATAGATGTGAAACTTTCCGTAATCAATAAGCCGGCAACGGAAGAACCTGAAGCTGGATGGATTGCATTGCCGTTTAAAACAAAATCTCCGGAATATCGGGTTGGACGTATCGGTTCGGTTATCGATCCGGCCAAAGATTTGATAGAAGGCAGCCAGTTTAATTATATCTGGTCCAATTCGGGAATAATGATAAAAGATAAGGAGTATTCCGTTGGTGTTTGCCCGATAGATGCACCTGCATTTGTTTTGGGCGATTTGGATTTTATGCATTATGCCGATACTTATGAAAATCCCCGGTCGCATGTGTACTTCAACTTGTTTAATAATCGTTGGAATACAAACTTTGCTTCTTTTTGGAATGGCAACCTGACTTCGGAAGTCCGTTTATGGGTGAACCCGAAGAATGCAGATGATGAGTCCGGTTTAATAACTCCCGCATGGGAAACCCGTCTGCCTTTGCAGGTCGGAATCGCCACCTGTCCTGCCGGTAAATTGCCGGTAATGAACGAAGGCGTGAAAATATCCCGTAAAGGAGTACTGTTAACGGCTTATGGCAATAATCCTGACGGTGGCGGCAAATTATTGCGTGTATGGGAACAAAGCGGTGAAAGTGGTCTCTGTGAAATCTCTTTGCCGGTAAAGAGAGATGGAGTGGCACAACCTGTGAATTTGAGAGGCGTTCCCAATGGAAATCCAGTCAAGATACAAAATGGTGTATTTAAAATAGAATTGGGCAAGTTTGAACCTGCCAGTTATTTGATCTATTAATTAAACTACCGTATCGGGAGAAATGGGATATTTTCAAGTGTGACATCAGTAAGCAATAATAATCCACTGATTTAGCAGTTATTTGCTATTTTTTAATAGAGATAGCAACTTTTATATTTGCGTTGTTAAATCTGTACATAAAGTATATACCAATGAAAATAAAGAGAACAACATTAACAGTAGCATTAGCCGTCCTATGTTTTTTCGCAGAAGCGAAGGTCAAACCTGTCGTACATTATAATTTCGGTAAATCGGGAAATGTGACCTATGCGGTGGCTCCCGATAAATTAAAACCCATAGCCGGAACGGGAGAACTAGCGGCTATGGGCCGTCCTGTTTTCTATGCCGATGCTCCCGGTAACAAAAAAATGAAGGGAGAAGGAGGTCTTTTATTCAATGGTGACGGGGATGGTTACAGATTGGCGAATCCATTTGGAACACCGGCGGAGAATCAAATGCTGGAAGTGTGGGTGAAGCCGCGTCATAATAGGCAAAGAGAGCAGAAGATGCATTCGTCTCAGGTTGTAGTAGCTAATGGTAACGGAAAAGAAGGATATGTAATTGTCCGAAAAGGAGATAAATGGCAATTAATCTCCGGAAGTTCCGGTATTGTGACTATCGGCGAGGTTGCCGAAGATGTATGGACCCATCTGGCAATGGTAGTGGACGGCGAGAAAGGTTCCGTATGGCTGAACGGAAAGAAGACCGGTATCTTTAATCCTACCAAGGCGATTGCTTCCAACTTCTCGATTGCTGTATCTGAAGAAGGAAAGGAGGCATTCTATGGTGAAATATATGAGGTCAGATATAGTACGTTTACCGCAGGGAAGTTTGATCCTGATTCTGATTTTTTATTGGATTACAAGAAGATAAAGGAACAAAGCAAACAGCGTCTGGCTGAGCGACAATCCCTGGTTCGCCAACTGGAACAAGAGGGGGCGGGTAAGGAAATCGTATCGGAATTGCCGAATCTCCGCCAACAAAAAGATTGGTTGATTGAACCCGTAGAAAGCCAATGCCGTATGTACGTGCAGAAGTCGGACGATGGAGTGACTTCGATGTTTCAACTGAACAACGGACTGATTTCCCGTACTTTTTATGTCAGCGAGAATCTGGCTTGTGTGGGGTATAAAAATCATTCCAACGAAGCGGAGTATCTTCGGGCCGTAAAACCCGAAGCCCGTGTATGTATCGACAGTGTATGGTATGAAGTCGGAGGGCTGAAAGAACAGCCGGAGTTATCCTATTTACTGGATAGCTGGTATCCGCAACTGGAAGCATCCGACCTGGCATTTACATTGGAAAAGGTGGAAACAGGAATGCCGCTGGAACGTTACCCATGGATCCGGAAGTTTAATGCTGTTTCTACCGATTGGCCCGCCAAAGGGTTGCGTATGGAAATGACATTTGTCCCGACAGGGAACATGCCCGCCGTAAAGGATGTAAAAGTGAAAGTCATTTATGAGATTTATCAGGGTTTGCCGGTTATGGCAAAATGGATTGAAGTTTTCAATGAAAATGATACGAATATAGTGCTGAATGATATGGAATGCGAGGTATTGGCTGTTAATCAGGACCAGGTAAAACGCATCCATGTCGAAAGCGATTTCTCTTTTGCACTGGTGAATGCCGATATAGAAGGCAGTGCACTGATGCATTATGCCGGAACTCCCAAAATCTACCATGTCGGCAGTTCTACGACCAGATGGACGGTGGATAAGGAGTATAATACCTGGGCCAGCCACAATCAGGCAGAGGATAAGTTTTTAGGATTTCCTCATCATAATCTGTTGATAAGTACACTGCCGATGGGCCCCAATACCCGGATAGGCAAGGATAGCCCGTTCAAATCTTATATCACTTTCGAGTTGTTGCAGGATAGCGACGATCGTGAAAGGCAATCGTTGGGACATCGCCGGATGTATAAGAAACTGGCTCCCCAGACAACCGAATCGTTGATTGCGGGAGGTATTACCTCTCACGATGAGGAGAAACTGAAGTCTTTCATCGACCAGATGTCGGAATTGGGACTTGAACAGCTGGATATTCAGGCGTGGCCGGGTGTCAGCCATGATAATCTGGATTCTGCTTATGTGCAATTATGGCGTAGAGTCGCTTCTTATGCCAAAGAACGGGGTATTGTCATGGGTGGTTATGAGTTGCAGGTCGCTTCCCGCGGACGAGGAAAAGAGGTGGATTGCATCCATCCGGAGACGGGAAAACCGGGTAGTCTTTTCGGACAAAGTGTTTGTATTGCCAGCCAGTGGAAAGATACCTATTATCCGAAGATGTGGGAGTTCTTCGATAAGACGGGTTTTATGACTTACAATATGGATGGCCCGTATCATGGCGATCCTTGTGCTTCAACCGTCCACCCGCATCATACCGGCCTGGAGGATTCACAGTGGCAACAGTGGAAAACGCAGGTGGAAGTGATCCATGAATTACAGCGCAGAGGCATGTATATACCTATTCCCGACTGGTATTTCCTGAACGGACAATGTTCGACAGGAATGGGATATCGTGAAGCGAGTGCTAACCTGACTCCGCAACAGCAGTTATTATTAGGACGTCAGTATATCTATGACGGAACCTGGCATAAGATACCGCCTATGGGGTGGATGACCTTGCAGTTAGTCGGTTTCTATACGAATGATCCGCGCGTCGGTCTGGAACCGTTATGCGAAAATCTGGACCGTTATGAGCAACAATTGATTCAGTTTCTGGGAAGTGGTTGCCATCTGACTATCCGTGGAAATCGTTTATACGATACCCCGGAGACAAAACAGTTGGTATCTAAATGGATTAACTGGTTCAAAGAGTACCGTGATATTCTTACGTCGGATATTATCCATGTCAGCCGACCGACCGGACGCGACTTGGATTGCATGATGCATGTAAATCCGTTTATCAAACACAAAGGGATGGTTATCGTCTTTAATCCGACCGACCGCGATATAACGAAAGAAATGCGTCTTCCGTTGTATTATACCGGATTGAAAGGAAAAGCTACGGTCATAACGTCCGATGGTAATAAACAACGTTTTTCATTGGATCAAAATGGAGAGTTAATTCTTCCGGTTTCTATTAAGGCACAGGGTACCTCCTGGTTTTTAATAGAGGAATAATAAATCTTATATGAATTATCATGAGAAGGCTAGTCTTTTTTTTAGGAAGTTTACTTTGTCATACTTTGTTAGTGGCACAGATACCCTATCAGCAAAGAGTCATTAAACCGGAGCCACGTCCGTGGGGCCCTTATCTGTGGCCTCATGAAACGCCAGAGACTCCTCCTGTCAGTCAATCCTCTGATTTGGCGGCAGCAGAATTTATGGGGCGGTCCGTAAGTTATACGGCAGCGGATACCTGGTATCCTTCATGGGCTTCGAACGATACGTTGTATTCGCCTTTTACAGATGGTACGTGGGGAATATGGAAGCTGGTCTTTTCTGCGACAGGGCCGAAGGCTATGACCGGTCAGGCTAAAATCGTAGGGAATGACCCGTTAAATTTGAAAGTGATCCCATTGGGAGCCACGACCGGTTCGGCGGCTCCTTATGGCGGACGCTATCCGTGTGGCAGTTTGGTACACAATGGCGTTTGGTATTATGGAACTTATTGCCTGGATGGATACCCTAGCGGATATAACTGGGGTACTTTAGGCCCGTTTGTCGGTTTCCGGATCTCTAAAGATTACGGACTGACATGGGAAGATACTCCTCATACCCCTCTATCTCCTTTATTCGGTGAAACGGCTAAAGACAGTGGTTGTGTGAAAATAGGCGCTCCTCATTTTGTCGATTTTGGAAAGAATATGGAACATTCGCCGGATGGTAAAGCTTATTTGGTGGCACACGGGTCGGTTGCCGAAGATCCGCAGCCTCGTCCTGCAAATAATAGTTGGATTAGCGGTGATCAGATTTATCTGCTTCGGGTAACTCCTACAATCGAGAATATAAATGATCGGTCTAAATATGAGTATTTTGCGGGGTATAACCGTAATGGTAAAGCTGTCTGGAGCAAGGACTTTAAAAAGATTAAACCTGTTTTTGAATGGAATAATCATTGCGGATGCGTTACAATGACTTATTTCCCTCATTTGAAAAAATATATCATGTGCATAACAGACGGCTGGCCTACCATAAAGTATATGAATACTTATTTTTTGGAGTCAGACCATGTTGAGGGACCCTGGAAGATGGTTACTTATATGAAGAATTTTGGTGAACAGGCTTATTTTGTCAATATCCCGTCCAAATTTATCGACAAGGACAAAAACTCTTTCTGGCTTTGTTATTCAGGTAATTTTGCAGCATTTCAGGAATTAAAGATAAATCCTCCCGGCGGTCGCTATGCGATGGTTTTGCAAGAGATGCGTTTCCTGGATAAGAAACAGTTGGCTGCTTATCCTTTTGCAGAGAATAAAAAGAAACTGGACATTGAAAAAGCAGAATGGGATAAACGAAACCCATTGACTTCGAAAGAAAATTTAGCACTTCAGGCTAAGGTATCGGTTTCTTCTTTAGCGGAAGGTTATAGTGAAAAAGGTGTGAACGACGGGATTGTAGACGGATTCCCCGGACATCCGGAAAACGAATGGGCTTCTAACCAAACTGTAAATTCCTGGGTACGTTTAACGTGGGATAAAAAAGTAACAGTAGGGAAAATATGGTTGTTTGACAGGCCTTACCAATACGAGCAGATATTGTCTTGCGGTCTGAAAATGAGCGACGGTACGATAATCGAATTGGGAGCTTTGTCGAATGTCGAAGGTGAGGGGTTGGAAATTACATTTGAACCTAAAGAGGTGGAATGGATTGAGTTTGTCGTGCTCGGTGTCGGTAATTCAACGAATAGCGGTTTGTCTGAATTTGCTGTATTTAATAAATGAGTATTATGACCTGCTGTCAGATCGTTCTTTTGTTAATTAGAGTTATAAAAGAGGACACTCTTTTCTTATCTATTAGGAAATAATATATATTTGAACCGGTTAAATAAATCGTATATTCATGAAAGCATCTATAAAAGATATCGCATTGGCTTTGAATCTTTCTAAAGCTACAGTTTCTTGGATCTTGTCGGGGCAAGGAGAAACAAAGGGGTTTAGTCAGGCGACTATCAAGCGTGTGAAAGAATATGCGGATTCGGTCAATTACCGTCCTAATTTGTTGGCTCGTAGTTTGTCGTTGGGTACTTCCAATACGATCGGGTTGATTATCCCGTTTATCGGGGATACTTTTTATGCTCAGTTGGTACAAGCCATTGAACAGGAGGCTGTCCGTAATAAATATGTATTGATAGTCTGTAGTTCGGAGGGAGATGGGGAGAAAGAGTTTGAACTGATTAAAATACTTCGATCCAAGCAGGTGGACGGAATTATTATTGCACCAACCAAGATATCAAGAAAAGGTATAAATCTGTTGATGAAAGATTCGTTGCCGTTCGTATTGATTGATCGTTATTATCCGAACCTGCCTGTAAACTATGTGATTGTAAACAATAGCCAGTGTTGCTATGACCTGGTATCTCACTTGATTAAAAAAGGATCCCGGAAGATTGCTTTGCTAACGACCGATGTACATTTGTATGTGATGAAACAGCGTATAGAAGGGTATCGGAAAGCTATAACGGATGCTGGGTTTCAAGCAGAAATAGCATTGGAAGTTTTTGTGGACCGGCAAAGTATATGACGGATATAATTGATAAACTGGATTGCCTTTTTGAAGAGGTACAGGATGTAGACGGATTTTTCTTTTCTACGCATTATCTGGCTTTGGAAGCCATACGCTATTTCGTAAATCATAAAATTGATTATCAGAGTCGCTTTCATATGGGATGTTTTCATGAAACGATTGCATTGAACATCTTGGCTCCCGATATGAGCATTACGTTAATGCCTATTCAAGAAATGGGAATACAGGCTGTTCAAATCCTTTTGGAGAATATCGGAAATAATGATTTTACCCCAAAAGGAGTAGTTGTCGATAATCTGTTTATACCATAATATAATTTTCTCTTTCTTTTGAACCGGTTAAATAAAACGAATGGCTATAGTAAGAAAGGTGTGAATGGCGGAATTGTAGTTGGATTCTAATAAATGAACATTATGAGAAATATTTTTATCACAGTAGCATTACTTTATTTTTTTTCGAATACTCTGTTTGCCGGGAATAATCCGTTTCCGGAAGAAAGTATTGACTGTAAAGTATCCCGGCATTATAAATATCGGGAGGATAAACTTGCAGGGCGCGAAGTCTTTGTGACCTATAACGGAATAAGGCCGTTGAAAAATGCCTGTATTGAAATCGTGGCAGGAAATAAAAAGGAACAGACACGGTTGGCTGCCGGTACATGTGATTCTATCCCGGTTTTATTGCCGCCTGATATTGGCGTGTCGAAAGACGATACAATACAGGTAAATCTGGTTTTAGGTAAAAAGATTCTTCTCTCAAAGCAACTGGTTGTACCTTATGCACGACAATGGACTGTCTATATTTATCCCCATTCACATGTTGACATTGGTTATACGAATACTCAGGCCAATGTGGAACTTATCCATAAACGTAATCTGGAATATGCCATCGAATTGGCGGAAAAGACAAAAGATTATCCGGATGGAGCACGTTTTGTATGGAATCCGGAAGTAACGTGGCCTGTTGAAAGATATCTGAAAACTGAGCCAAAAGATAAATGTGACAAATTGCTCCGGGCTATAAAGAACGGACAGATAGCTATTGATGCCGGTTATGTCAGTACCAATACAAGTTCGGCCAATGATGAGGAATTATTCGAATTGTTTAATTACGGAAAGAAGTTGGAGAAACTGACCGGTAAGAAAGTGGAGACAATGGTCCAGGTGGATATTCCCGGTGTTTCCTGGGGCATAGTACCGGTAGCAGCGCAGTTGGAAATCCCTTATTGTATGGCACTTTTCAATGGAACGGACCGGGTAGGACTTGCTCCGGAGATCAGCTTTAAACCTTTTTGGTGGGAAGGACCGGATGGAAAATCGAGAGTCCTGTTCCTTCAACCGGGTGCCTATACTCCCGGAGCTCACAACAAAGGTTATATGTTTTGGCCGAAGATGGCCGGACAGACCGATCCGGACAAACTGCTGCGGATAGTCAAGACCGACAATCCGAGGGCTAATTTTATCGATCCGTATCTCGACCAGATGTTGCCTAAACTGGAAAAGGCTGATTACTATCCGTATGATATATTTCCCATGACATGGTGTATGGCCGATAATACGCCGATTGATTTTGATTTGCCGGAGGCTGTTAAAAGTTGGAATGAGGAGTTTGCGTATCCTCGTTTAAAGATTTGTACAGCAACGGAGATAATGAGTGCCTCGACCATAAATACGGTGATCAGCTTCCCGTCTTGAAAGGTGACTTTACGGAATACTGGACTGACGGACTGGGGTCGCAGGCAGCATTTACCGGCCGTCACCGGGAGGTAAAAGAGAATTTGGTACAGACGGAAACGCTCTGGAGTATGTTGAAACCGGACCAACCGGCTCCGCGTGCAGCCTTTGAAGAGGCATGGCGGAACATTATATTGGGAACTGAACATACCTGGCTTATATGAATCCATCCCAGCAACCGATATGCGATATCATACTGAATGTCAAGTTAGACTATTTCCGCAATTCGGATAAGATGCAGAAAGAATTATTTGCCCGAACCATAGCTGGTATTACCGAAGAGTCGGAAACTATCAGTTTGTTTAATACTTCTTCATGGAAACGCAGTGAAGTGGTTCGGTTACCTCTGGATATAAGCAAGAATTACACTTCTGTAATAGATGCAGAGACCGGTAAGACTGTCCTGAGCCAACGTCTTTCCACAGGTGAACTGGCCTTTTGGGCTGAAAATGTCAAGGCGCTAGGTACAAAGAAGTACAGGTTGTCAACAAAACCAGCCGGGAAACAAACTGTTCCGGCTATAAAGGATTATATTTTGGATAACGGTATTGTACAAGTAAAAATAAGTCCTGAAACGGGAGATGTCGTCAGTCTGGTTTATGAAGGAGAAGAATTTGTCGATGGTAAATCCATGTGTGCTCTGAACAGTTACCGTTATTTGCATGGAAACGATGAAGGAAGCCGGGCAACGAGAGCCTACGATGTAGGGATTCGTGTCAAAGAAAACGGCCCGCTTATCAATTCTTTACTTGTAGAATCGAAAGCGGAAGGATGTAACAGATTGACTCGTGAGGTCTCGGTCATAGCCGGTCAGTCGTATGTATCTTTTCATAACATACTTGACAAGATTGCGACGACCGATAAAGAAGGAGTCCATTTCGGTTTTGCTTTCGATCTCGAGCAACCGGTGATTCATGCAGATTTACCTTGGGGAATCATGGAAATAGAAAAGGATCAGCTGGCAGTCGGAAACAGGAATTGGTTGGCTTTCCAGCGTTGGTTGAATCTGTCGGACAAGGAGAAGAATGTAACTTGGTGTGCACTCAATGCCTGTACTTTTGAAGTCGGAGAGATGAGTGCCAATATACTGGGAGGTGCATTCAGGTCACCTGAATGGATACGTAAAATAAAACCTTCTGCAACAATCTATTCATGGGCTTTAAACAATCATTGGCATACGAATTTTGCCTTGTCGCAGGAGGGAACGATTCGGTTTGACTATCGTGTTCAACCGGCAAAAGGTGCTTATAATGCAGCCGAAGCGAACCGATTCGGAATGGAACAGATTCGGCCTATGATTGCGGTGCCGGTGGAACAACAATATGAATATTCACCGAATATGAAATTAACAGGAGACGAATCCGTGGTTGTTTCTATGATAAAAACAATCGATGAGGGGCAGTCTCAGATCGTACGTTTGCGTTCTGTATCCGATAAAGAACAGGAAGTTTCTTTAACTTGGAATACTAAAATTCCCCGGCGGATATCTCTATGTAAATCAGGAGAAGAACCGGATAAGGAACAGGTTACGGATGGAAAAATCGTAGTTCCGGCGATGGGATTTACTACGGTTAGACTGGAATGGTAGAATATGTAATATAGATTAATTCCATGAAAACACAAGAAAATAAGAGTAAGGTATATCAACTGATACCTGTTTTGTTTGCCTTTTTTGTTATGGGCTTTGTGGACGTAGTAGGCATTTCCACAAGCTATGTGAAAAACGACTTTACTTTAAGCGATACGCTGGCAAACCTGTTACCGATGATGGTTTTTCTGTGGTTTGCCGTTTGTTCGTTACCGACCGGATTACTGATGGGGCGTATCGGACGGAAGAAAACGGTACTTCTCAGTTCGTTGGTGACATGTGTGGCCATGCTTATTCCATTAATATATTATTCTTTTCCGACGGTCTTGCTGGCTTTTGCTTTGCTGGGTATAGGAAATACGATTTTGCAGGTATCGTTGAATCCGTTGTTGCTGGATGTTGTTTCGAAAGAGAAAGTGACCAGTATGCTGACGTTGGGGCAATTTATTAAAGCAATCTCTTCCACCTTGGGACCGGTTATCGCCGGTGTGGCTGCCGGGGTCTGGGGAAATTGGCATTTGATATTTCCTATCTATGCCTTTATCACATTACTTTCATGGCTCTGGTTGGTATTTACTCCTATTCGTGAAGTGGAAGGAGAGGTGACAAAACAGAAGGGGCGTGATGTGCTGGCGTTATTCAAAAAGGGCCGGTTGATGATTGCTTTTTCTGTGATTTTATTGATTGTAGGCTTTGAAATCAGTCTGATGACGGCTGTACCTAAATATTTTTTGGAGAGATGTGAACTGCCGATCGAGCAGGGAGGGCTAGGATGTAGTTTGTATTTCTCGGCCCGTACGTTAGGAACGTTTTTAGGAGCGATCATTTTAGCCCGTTACTCGTCCCGGCGTTTTCTGATAGGAAATATGGTGGCAGCGGTACTCGTCTTCCTGTTGTTTATGGCTACAACCAGTATGACGGTTCTGCTGGTAGCCCTTTTTCTTATCGGGCTCTTTTGTGCCAATGTTTTCCCCATTATATTTTCCTCGGCTATTCAGTCTGATCCCTCTAAAGCCAATGAGATATCAGCCTTGATGATAATGGGAGTAGCCGGAGGTGCTATTCTTCCGATGGTTATGGGGATTCTGGCCGATGCAACCAATCAGTGGATCAGCTTGTTCGTACCGCTTTTGGCCCTGATCTATATCATGTTGGTTTCTGTAAAAATGAAATATTAATATATAATGATTGAACGATTATGAAAGAAATGACATCTTTACAGCGTTGTATGGCTGTTCTGAATGGGGAAGTACCTGATATGCTTCCTGTGATACCTCAAAGTTTTATGTATGCTGTCGAAACAGCCGGGTTGAAAATCAGCGATGTGAATAAGGACGGACGAAAGATGGCCCAGGCGCATATTTTGTCTCAGGAAAAATATGGATACGATGGGTGTGTGATCGATTTCGATGATGCGTCGATTGCAGAAGCGATCGGAGCCAAGGTCATATTCAGGGAAGATGAGCCGGCTACGGTCGATGAAGAACAACCCGTATTGAAGGATTTGCGTGATATTTATGAGTTACCTCTGCCGGATCCGCAGAAATCGGGACGTTTATGTGAATGGCTGGAAGCTACCCGTACTCTGGTCGATGCTATCGGCGATCATGTTTTTATTATGGGACGTGCCGACCAGGGACCTTTCAGTATTGCTTGCCTGCTGAGGGGTACGACTCAGTTTATGATGGATTTGTTGTCGGAAGATCCTCAAGTAATAGCGGATGTGATCGAGTATTGCCGTCAGGCAAGTGTCCTTTTTGCTAAAGCGCAGAAAGATGCCGGAGCCCACGCTACGTCTATCGGTGATGCTCTGGCCGGTCCGAATTTGATCTCACCGGATATGTATCGCCAGTTTGCTTTGGAACCGGAAAAGAAAATGACGGAAGAAGTCCAGGCCTACGGAATACCTCTTTCCCTGCATATTTGCGGTAATACAAATGCTATTATCGGGGATATGGGAACAACGGGGGCACGGATTCTGGAAGTCGATTGGAAACTCGACATGGAAGAAGCGCGAAGACTGGTTCCGATGGACACGATCCTGATGGGAAATGTAGATCCCAGTTTCCCGCTGGTACACGGTACGCCGGCCGAAGTGGATGCGGCAGTGAAAAAACTGGTGGAAGCAACCCGTGGCAGAAGCCATATCATCAGTTCGGGTTGTGCCATGGGGCGGAATACTCCTCCGGAGAATTTCAAGGCCTTTATTGCTGCTGCCCGTAAATACGGTTCTTATGAGGAGATTATGCGTTTACAGAATCAATAGGGGAAGAGATGATAGAAACATATTATCACGATAAGGAAGGATATAATCCGTTTCTTATCAGGGAAGGATGGCAGGTTGCCCAATTGAATCATGTGGCAAAACACGGTTTGGCAGATATCGACCAGATCGAAGTTCACCGGGCTACGGATGAAGTCTTTATTCTGTTTAAAGGGGAGGCTGTATTGATAGCGGCAAAACCTGACGATAAAGATGTTCATTTTGAATGTGTAAAAATGAAGCCGGGAGTCACTTATAATATCCCGGCAGGAACCTGGCACAATATCGCTATGGATCCGGAGGTTGAAATCATTATTGTTGAAAAATCGGATACCCATAAACAGGATTGTGCCTATTTGGATTTGACTCCTTTGCAAAGGAATCGTTTGTATGCAATAATTGAAGACGTATTAAAGTAACCACGATGAAAAAAGGAATTGTACTCACTGTTTTATGTGTCTTGTCGTCCTTATCTGTTAAGGCGCAAGTACTGAACGATACTTATTCATGTGACAATGAATCATATGGACTTTTGAAGAATTTGTCGGATTCGCCGTTAAGCCGGGGGAATATCTATGTGTTCACCACGACGCATCAGGACCTGGCGTGGCTGAACCATCTCGATGCCTGTATAGCAGACCGGGATACGCTTTGGCTTACTCCGTTTCTGAAACGTCTGGCCGATGATCCCAATTTCAGGATGGATATAGAGCAAACATCTATTCTGAAAGAATATATTCATCGTCATCCGGAGACACAGCCCTTGTTTGCTAAATATATGAAGGAAGGACGTATCTGTGTGGGAGGTACTTTTATTCAGCCTTATGAAGAAATGTATTCGGGAGAATCATTGGCCCGGCAGTTTTACCTTGGAAGTCGTTGGTTGAAAAAGAATTTTGACGGTTATGCTCCGTTGTCCTATTTTAATGTAGATGTACCGGGGCGCACATTACAAATGCCGCAGATAATGAAGAAGGCTGGCATCGACAACCTGATTATCAGTCGTCACGAAAGAGGGTTGTTCTACTGGCAATCACCCGACGGTTCGAAAGTCAGGACATATACGCCGGGACATTATATCTATTTTTACAATGTATTGGGAAAAGAAGATACAGCGGCTATTAAAGAAATCGGTAAGGAATCCATCTTATGGTATACTAAATATAACGATGTGAAAAAGGTGCCGACCGTGATGCCGGCCATGCTCAACTATGAGCTTTCATGGAGTAAGAAGCCGGTTGAAAATTGTCCTGTATTGATGGATAAATGGAATCGGATTCGTTATATAAGAAATGAAGAAACCGGTAAAAAGACAAAAGTATCTTTGCCTTCATTTAAATATGCAACGGCGGACGATTTCTTCAAGACGTTGGATCATTCTACCTCTGCGTTGCCGGTTGTTCAGGGAGAGCGTCCGAATGTCTGGTTATATATTCATGGGCCTTCGCATGAGAAAGCGTTGACTGCCAGCCGTGCCGGTGATGTCTTATTGCCCGATGCAGAGAAAATGTCATCTTATTCGGCGATGGTTCGCGGTTCGTTTGAACGGTATCCGTCCCGGGAATTGGAGGAAGCCTGGGAGGCTAAAATCTATCCGGATCATGGATGGGGTGGCAACGGAGGAATCATGACGGACAATACTTTTCTCCGAAAATATGAATTCGCTTTGTCACGGGCTGAACAGATCGTAGACCAGCAAGCTTTTTACCTGGCCTCTTCTGTGAAGACTTCTAATGAAAAAGGGAATCCGATCGTTGTCTTTAATAATTTGTCTTTCGGCAGAACTGCTCCCGTGCAGGTCGATGTTGCTTTTCAGCCGGGATATGCCCAGCATTTGCAGCTGAAGGATAGCCACGGGAAAAATATAGCATCTCAATTGTCAGATGTTTGCTATTATGGCGATGGTTCCATCGAGAAGGCCCGTCTTTCCTTTACTGCCGCTGATATGCCCTCAATGGGATTGAAAACCTATTATCTGAATCCGGCGGGAATGGAAAAACTGACGGAAGCACGGAAAACGACCTTGGTGGAGAATTCCTATTATTCAATCGAGCTGGTAGATGGCGGTATCCGGCAGATTTACGACAAAGCAACCGGATGTCCTTTATTGAATACGGAGAAATTTTTAGGTGGTGAAGTGATAACCATGCATTCTTATGGCAACGGAGCCGGTGAGTTCGATGCCGTACAACAGCCGGATATGGAAGGATTCGATAAGACATCCAACCATGCCGTTGCCTGGGAACTGGTAGAGAATGGTCCGGTTTTTACCTCTTACAAGATGCGTACCCCGATCCGTAATGCCGTGATTGAACAGACCTTACGGGTTTATCATCAGGTTAAGAAGATTGATATGGATGTCGATCTGTTGAACTGGGAGGGTGTCATGTTTCGTGAATATCGTTTGATGTGGCCTGTCGCTTTCAAACAATCGGCCGTTTCTTACGAAGTACCTTTCGGTGCGTTGACTGTCGGAAAAGACGAGTTACCGGGAGCTGCCGGCGAACGCTATTATGTGGAAAACAGCAAACAGCATCCGCGTGGTATCGGCAACTGGTTAAGTGTTACGGGAGAAAACTGTGCGCTAACTTTATCTTCTTCCGTGGCTGTTGCCGATTACATCGATCCGACTAACGATCCGGTCGACTATCCGGTTTTGCAACCGATCTTATTGGCTTCCCGAAGAAGTTGCCATGATAAGGGAAATGATTTTTTCCAACCGGGAGACCATTCTTATCATTCTCGTTAACTTCGCATCCGGCAGGCGATAAGGCCAGGGAAGAATTCGGAGTTTCAGCCAATACCCCTCTGGTCGCCGTTTACAATCCGGAGCGTTTCCAAAAGGCTTCTTTGCCTGAAGAATATTCTTTCGTATCCGTAAACAATCCGAATGTGAAAATTACGGCATTGAAAAAATGTGAGGATGACAATAGCCTGATTATTCGTATGTATAACAGTTCGGGCAACGAAGAAAAAGTCGGTTTACAAATGGCTGTACAACCCAAGGCTGTAATCCATACAAATTTGATTGAAGAAGAGTTGGAACCGGTTCAAGAGATTGTTTTAGGAAAATATGCAATAGAAACTTATAAGGTGAAATTCTGATTGATGAAATAGCAGTCATACAGTTTGCTTTACAGATTCTATCAATGTAGTAGTAGTCGAACCTTAAAAATGTAAAAAAAGACTGTTGTATATAAATCTTACCGGAGTGGTAGGTGTATTTATTATATAATGGTAAATTTTACATCGGTAGGTTGTTAGTCGATAAAGGTAATTTGTAAAATGGCGATTAAAGTAATAATCAGGTTTGATATGAATCTATACAAGTGTGTTTTTATATGTATTAGTTTTTTTGTGTTGTTTGGGTTTTCCCAGGCATTATCAGCTGTACCTTCTTCCCGGAAGGTACAGACTGATTGTTTAAAGTTGTGGTACACAAAACCGGCTACAGACTGGATGACTGAAGCCTTGCCGATAGGGAACGGTCGTATAGGCGCAATGATTTTCGGAGGAATTGAACAAGACACAATACAGTTTAACGATAAAACATTGTGGACGGGAAGTACGGTATCGAGGGGGGCATTCCAGAATTTCGGAAATATACGGATTGACTTCGGAACACAGGGACCGGTCACTTCCTATCAGAGGTCTCTGGATATAGAAGAGGCAATCGCTTCGGTCGGTTATCAACAGGAGGGAGTATCTTATAAAAGAGAATATCTGTCCAGCTTTCCGGATGATGTGATCGTTATCCGTTTATCGGCAGATAAGAAAGGGAAAACCAACTTCTCTTTATCATTAGAGGGTACCCATCCGGATGAAATCAAGGTTGTAGAAGGACGGGAGATCAGCCTATCAGGCAAACTTACTTTATTATCCTATGCTGCCCGTTTGCATGTACAAAACGAAGGAGGTTCGCTGACTGTACAAAACGGAAAGCTCCAGGTTGAAAACGCTGATGCTGCAACAATCGTGTTGGGGATGGGAACAAATTTCTCAGCGACCAATTCCTCTTATATCATGAAGGGAGATTCGTGGAAGAAAGCCGTAGACGCTACGGTTTCCAGGGCATCGGGAAAGAGTTACAAAGAAATAAGAAAAGCGCATGTCGCTGACTATCAAGAATTGTTCGGCCGGGTTCAGTTAAAGTTAGGGGAAAAGAAGTCCAATGTGCCGACCGATGAGTTGTTTGCCGATTATATGAAAGGTACATACCATCCTGTTGCCGATGTCTTATTTTTTCAATACGGGCGTTATCTGATGATTGCTTCATCACGTGACGGATTGGATGTACCGTCAAACCTGCAAGGGCTATGGAATAATAGTAATACACCGCCTTGGGAAGGAGACATCCATTCGAATATCAATGTGCAGATGAATTACTGGCCGGCGGAGGTCACCAACCTGGCAGAGTGCCATTTGCCTTTTATCAATTATGTCTATAACGAATCGCAGACGAATGAATCGTGGAAAAAGATGGCACGCGAACAGAATTGTAAAGGCTGGACAATGCGTACGCAGAATAATATTTTCGGTTATTCCGACTGGAATTGGAACCGTCCGGCAAATGCTTGGTATTGCATGCATATCTGGGAAAAGTATTTATACGATCCGCGTAAAGATTATTTGGAGAACATGGCATATCCTGTCATGAAATCGGCCTGTGAGTTTTGGATGGACAGGCTGGTGCTCGATAAACAGGACTGTTGGGTTGCTCCCGATGAATGGTCGCCGGAGCACGGACCTTGGGAAGATGGAGTGGCTTATGCACAGCAATTGATAGCCGATCTGTTTGAGAACACGATTGAAGCTGGTAAGCTGATCGGCACGGACAATGTTTTCATAAAGGAATTGGAAGAAAAATATAACCGCCTGGATAAAGGGCTCGCTATCGGTAGCTGGGGGCAATTGAAAGAATGGAAATATACAGAAGATGATCCGCAGGATACGCACCGCCACTTATCCCATTTGATCGCTTTGTATCCGGGGGATGCCGTTTCTCCATTGACGATGCCGGAGTATGCGAAAGCCATCGAGAAGAGTCTGGATGCCCGTGCCGATGTAGGAATGGGATGGAGTCTGACCTGGAAGATCGCATTAAGAGCCAGGTTGTTTGACGGGGAACGGGCGCACTCGCTGTTGAAAAAGGCGATGGTGCTGGCGGATGGTTCGCTGGGTAGATTTGGTGTTTATCCGAATTTATTGAATGCCTTGCCTTATCAGATAGATGGCAATTTCGGCGCGACAGCCGGAGTGGCGGAGATGCTGATTCAGAGCCACCGGAATGAACTCCATCTGTTGCCGGCCGTTCCTTCCGTATGGGCGGATGGCGAAGTGCGCGGTTTACGGGGCAGGGGAGGCTTTGAAGTAGACATGGTTTGGCGGGATAAGAAGCTGGCTTCCGCACAAGTTAAGGCTTCGGGAGATCGCGAGTGCACGCTTCGTACCGATGTCCCTTTGAAAGTTGTAAATGCCGGATACAGTTGTGAGAAAGACGGGCACGGGTATTATCTGACCACCTTTCATACAAAGAAAAACAAAACATATAAAATCATATCTGACAGATAATAAAATCTTATATCCAATGAAACTGAAAATAACTCTTCTTTTATTAGGTTGTAACTTCTTGCTGTATTCACAAAACAATATACTGGATACGATGCTGCCGGAGGACACGTCCTTTTTTGCCGGAAAAAAAGAATTGCTTACGGCGACATGGCATGAGCCGTTCAGCTACAGCAGCATAAAAAGCAATCAGGCGCCCTTGGCCCTTATATGGGAAATGGAGACGTAGGAGTTGTAGCATTTACATCGGATAATAGTCAAACATTAAAAATATCGAAAGTCGATTTTGTTACGGATGGTTGGACTGACTGGGCTGGTAGCGGGCCTGCCGCTTTACCCGTTGGAGGGGTGACTGTCACAGTCAATTCTCCGGTTTGTTCGGGTTTTACCACGGTCAACCATCCTGATCCGTCCGCATTTTGTTACCAGATGGATCAGTTGAACAGTGAATTGCGCATGACAACTGCCACCGCCCAACAGGTGAAGATGACCAGTTGGATGAGTATGGAGGAAAATGTGATCATAACCGAACTGACAAACCCTTCGAATACACCGGTCAGCATCTCGGTGGATACGTATGCCGACAGCCGGTCGGCAGCTTATGCCACAACGGCCGACGTGGAGGGGACGGTCGCCCGGGTGTCGCGTCAGACAAAGACGGAAAAGGTCAGATGGATTTCCCAGGCCGGTATATCCACCCGGATTGTGGGGACGGGAGTTGCCAAGCCGGAACGCCTTTCCGGGGCGATGATCCGCACGACTTTCCAATTGGCGGCATCCGATACAGTGTTTGTTGCCACGTATGTGTCCGGAGGTGGAAAAGGAAATGATCCGCAATTGTCCGCAGCAACCCGGCGGCTGTCCGGACTCGATAAAACAAGCATCGCCCGGTTGAAGGACGATAAAACCGCCTGGTGGAAAGATATGTGGACCCGTTCGTATGTAGAAACAAATGATGAGTTATTGAACCGCCATTATTTATCGTCCATTTACTTATTGGCTTCTGCTATAACGAACATTCGCCTGTGTCCGGAGGTATGTACGGCGTGTGGAATATGGATGATAAAATGATGTATCATGGTGATATTCACCTGAACTATAACAGTCAGGCTGGATTCTACAGCGCGTTCTCAGCCAACCGTCCGGAAATAGTATTGCCATTTTATAAGACCATTGAACTGCTTATACCCGAAGGCAAACGGCGGGCTAAAGAAGAAATGGGAGTGATGCATCCCTCATGGGAAGGAAAATCTTGCCGGGGACTGCTTTTCCCTGTCGGTGCGTTGGGCATCGGAGTCTTTTATAATTACTATTGGCAGCAAACCATGAATGCTCCCTTTAATGTCCCTCTGTTCAGTTGGTATTATGAATATACCGGTGATACGGATTTCTTGCGTGATAAGGCTTATCCTTATATCCGGCTTTGTGGTGATTTTTATGAAGATTATATGCAGAAAGAAGCGTATGGAGATTCATATCGTTATACGATCACAACCGGAGGACACGAAAATTCTTGGGATTTGAATCCGCCTTCCGATTTAGCTTTTGTAGAACAAACGTTTAGCCTGTTACTCAAATACAGTAAACTGTTAGGGATAGACAAGGACCGCCGGAAAAAGTGGAATGACATTTTATCCCATCTTCCGGAGTATAAGGTAATAATGCCCACTAAAACGCCTAATCAAGGCCTTCCGGTCTATGCGAAGAATGAAGCCGGATGGGATTGGCCCAGCCATGCCATACAGATGCATTGTGCATATCCGTGTGAAGTGCTGAATTTGCATTCTGATTCTACCGCCTTGCAGATTGCCCGGAATACATTATATTATTACCAGGTTTCGCAAAAAGGATTTACCGAGACAATGAATGAACTGGGATTGAGCGCCTTTGTGATGGGGGCACGTGTCGGGATGGATCCGGATATATTGGTCGATAACATGAAGGCTTTGATAAAAACAGCTAAACCTAATTTCCTGATCATCGACGGACATCATTGCACGGAGAAAACAACTGTTATAGAAACAGTCAACTCTATGATGCTTCAGACGGTGGAGGATGTAATGTATTTTTTCCCTTGCTGGACTAACACGCCGGCTTCGTTTACCCGGCTGAGGGCTAAAGGAGCCTTCCTCGTTTCGGCCGGTTACGACGGAACGACGGTGTCCCGGTTGGAGATATTCAGTGAGAATGGCGGACAGTGCAAATTAAGCAATCCCTGGAAAGGTAAAGATATTCGGATTACCGAAAACGGTAAGGCCATATCTGTAAAAAGACAAAATGATGTATATTCATTTAAGACAAAAAAGGGGAGTACTTATGTCATAAGATGTTCCTGATTTTACCCTGAATAAATAAAATATAATATCAGATATATGAAAAATGCGATTATCATGTGTGCCTTCTGTCTTTTGGGAGGAAGTCATGCACACGTAACGGCTCAGGCTTCCTGGCTGCCGGCAGTAAAGAATACCGGCGCCCCCGTCCGGTTGTTGGAATGCAGTTACAACGAGGCGGAGTTGAAACAGTGTAAGGAAATAACTGCGGCTTCTGCCTGGGAAGTCCGTACGGAACAGACTGCGGTGAAAGATGGTAAAACGTATACCTTCACCTTTACCGCCAAACAGGATATGAAAGATGCCGGCGTAGCAGTCGCTTTCGACCAATATGGCTGGACGAGCGATAACTACGTGATGATTCCCTCTTCCGTGTACAATGGAAACCGGCAGCGTATCGTCAACCGTGCGTATGCGACCGGACTGGATAATACCGATTACCGTCGGAAAGATCTGGCACTGACCTCTAACCCTATTCCTCAATTGTCCCCAGAATATGGTGCCGGTTCCCGCCTGGAAGTGAATATAAGTAATACGGCAACTCCGGCTATCACGATCCTGGACCGGGCAAAACAAAAGGGTATATTCCTGTTGACCGACCAGGGTATAGACTGGAATAACCAGGTGCTGGACCATGCCCTGATCGTGGAGGAAACTCCCGACAGGAGTGTGGCTTCATTTATCATCAGTGCTCCGGGGGTACGTGAACGGAAGCCTGAATTTATCGGTTTCAGCAAAAGTCCCGACCGGGGCGTACAGGTAAAGAAAGGCGATCAGATCGTTATCCGGGTAACGGAAGTGACTTTCCCTTGTAAAGATGTACCTGAACTGCTGGCCCGTTTCATGAAAGACCGTAAGTCGCATGCGGGCGGAGAAGCGCCCCGCAACCTGATGCCGATGAGTGAAGTGTTGACCCGTATGGTGAAAAATATCGATGACCGTTACTATATCGGCGACCAGTGGCAATACTATTGCCCGGAAAATGCCAATTGGATGTCGTACGGTTGGATAGGCGGCCTGATGAATACGTATCCGATGCTGGCTTTGGGTGATGCGGAACATCTGCAAAAAGTAAAGAACACATTCGATTTCGCCTTGCCGCGTGCCAAAGGGAAAAGCGGATATTATTATGATGTGCTGGGAGCAGACGGAAAGCCTTTTTCCCGGGATGCCGCCGCCAATCATCCGGGAGTCGGACTGACCCGTAAGAACGGGGATATCCTGTATTGGATGGTTAAGCAGTTTATGTTGCTGAAAGAACAGGAAAAAGCCAATGCTATCGACCCAGAATGGGAAACCAATGTACGGCTCCTGGCGGATGCCTTCGTCAATACCTGGAAGAAACATGGGACATGGGGAAATTACCTGGACGTAGAATCCGGCGATATCGCTGTTTACAATACGACCAGTGGGGCCATGGCGGTGGCCGGCCTGGCATTGGCCTCCGGCTATTATAATAATCCGGATTATCTGAAGGTCGCTTGTGAAGCGGCAAAAGATTACTATGACAGTTTCGCATTGGTCGGTTTTACTTCCGGTGGTTGCGGTGATATCCTGCAAAATGCGGATTCGGAGACGGCAGTTGCTTTGATGACTTCCTTGATGACTTTGTATGAAGTAACCGGTAAGGAACAATATCTGAAACAGTCGGCCGACCTGGCAAACCTGTGTGCCACCTGGACTGTCTCTTTCCCTTACCGCTTGCCGGAGAATACTCCCCTGGCAAAGTTGGGGGCAAACCTGACCGGAGCCGTATGGGCCAGTACACAGAATAAGCATGGCGCTCCCGGTTTCTGCACCCAGTCCGGCGATGCCCTGTTCAAATTGTATCGTTCGACCGGCGATGCCTCGTATGCCGAACTGTTGCGTGATGTCATCCATGCGCACGCCGAAGGTATCCAGCCGAATGGAAAGATTACGGAACGCCTGACCTATTGCGATGCCGACAGCCGGGGTTCACGTGGCGACGGCGGACAGACGGGTTGGAACGAGACGAACGGTGCCCTGATGGCGTTGGAAATCCCCGGTATTTATGTGCGTACCGACCTCGGTTCGTTGTACATCTTCGACCATGTGGAAGCGAAAATAGTAAAGCAAAACAACAAGCAGATGGTTCTTCAAATTACAAATCCTACCGCCTATGATGCCACCGTAACAATCTTAGCCGAGAATGCGGAACAGGCTTCCCGCCCTCTGGGTGATAACGCTTTCCTGCAATGGAAAGACAAGGTGACGGTAAAGGCCGGTAAAACGGTAAACTATAAGATAGTGTTTTGAATTTATAGGGATGCGACAAGATGAAAAGGGTTGATATTTAGCTTGCCCCGCCCTTACAGGGCGGAAAGGCAGGAACGAGTTTTCATAAACCCAGGGTTAGAACCCTGGGCTGGTTTGTTAAAGCCTTACAGGCTTACATTGACACCGTAAGGGTGGTTCACGAACCGCCCCTACCAACAACGCTACATTCAAATTTGACAATAATTGAACCCAATATGAATCCAAACCAATATCTGAATTGCAAACAAATTAATTGAATAACTTATATGGATAATATGTGTAAGAAATGTATCTCTCTCCTGGCTGTATCCTTGACGCTTTTCGGTTGTACGACCGAAAAGACATGGGATTTCCGGACCGATTATTTCAGTATCGGCATTAATGACAAGGGGTATATCACGAGTATGAAGAATACGACTGTCTCCCCGAACCGCGAGTTCAGTCCTGCCGACAAACCCTCTCCGTTGCTGTCGCTCTATGACAGTGAAAAGAAAGTGTATTATACGCCCCAAAAGGCCGTTTATAATGCAGAGGCTGATTGTTTTACCCTTGAATACCCGAACGGTTCGGTAGCAACGATAACCCTGCAACCGGCCGATAAATATTTCAAACTGACCCTGAACAGTCTCGAGCCCCGGAATGGCATCGACTGCATCCAATGGGGTTCCTATTATACCAATATCGACAACCTGTTGGGCGAAATCATCGGAGTGGCCCGCGATACCAGCGATGTAGTCAATTACAGCATCGGTATGCTTGCCCTCAACGACAATACCATTGGCGGTACCGCTGATATAGAAGGGGATGCGGCTCCATTCCAATATATCATTCATACGCCCGACGCGAAACGTTTCCCGTTGCCGGATAGCCTGCATGAAGGACAGGTGTTTACACTGGGCGGAAACGGTATCAGCGACGTCGCTTTCTATGCCAATAAAGAACCTTATTACCGCATCATGTACGGAAATGCCGCGATGGTCGATAGCCTGGGACGTATCTTTTTGAATTATCAGCGCGCGACCGTACGAAAAGTCGTCAGGTTCATTATTCCCTGATACCTAATATGCCGGCCAATATTCCGAACCATATCGATGTGGAACCGATTCCGGGAGTCGATTTTATCGGTTCTTCCATCGCCTTGTGGGGAAGTCCCGACAGCACGGCTTTGATGGACGTGATACAGAATATCGTCCTGTCCGAAGGACTGCCTCATCCGACTGTCAATGGAAAATGGATTAAAGATCCAGCCGCCTATTCGCCCGATGTTATGACCAGCGGAAACCAGTACGACAGCATCATTTCCTATACCGCCAAACTCGGTTTCCCGGCTATCCATGCCTACGACCAGGGTTTCTTGCGTCCCGACCGTGCCAATGAAGGTTATCTGGACGGCAGGAACCAGGAAAAGAAACCTTTCCGCTTTCACTCGGGTAACAAATCCCACCGTGAATTTGCCGACATGGCGGCCGCGAAAGGTATCATGCTGGGACGTGTCAATATAACGAATTCACTGGCACCGGGCACGAAGGATGCCAGCCCTGTCCCGAGCGATAGCCTGTGTTATCAGCAGAAACGCATCTTGATGAAAGACCTTTCCCCCGAAGATACCGTTATCATTGTGGACGATCCTACCTATCTGGAAGAAATAGCCAGCTGGGAAGGACATTGTGAAAATCTGAACATGGTAAAGATCGGCGGCGAACTGATTCATTACTTGGGTGTCTCCGAAACGGCCCCTTATACCTTGAAGAATGTGACCAGAGGCTATTGGGGAACCAAGCCAACCGCACATAAAGCGAATGATACCGTCTATAAATTGCAGGTAACCATCAATTACGGTTACGAAGGCATTATCCCGAATCTGGCCCTCCAGGACAAGATCGCCGAATATTATGCCGATGTATCCCATCTGTGCGGTTTGACCCTTTACGACTTCGACGGGCAGGAATTCCTGTTCAATAACGGTCACGGTTACTATTCCGCCAAACGCTTCTTCCGGAAAATGTTCGGTCGGGCGAAAGAGTTGGGAGTACCCTATATCCGTTTCTCCGGTGCCACTCTGTCGGAAGGTTCGTGGCATTACCAAAGTGTCTGGAATGTCGGTGGCGGACGTAACCTCTATGACATCGATACCCGCGAGTGGGGCAGTGCCACCAGTCAGGGAAAAGACTTGCGCGATGTTACTTATTCCAATTATTACCCGGTCTCTTTCGGTGGAAACTTTGCCATTAAAGATACCTCTACCGTTGAGCAGTATGAGCATGTTCAGGCAATCTCGGTCGGTTACGGGGCCACTTACTTCTTGGCGATCAACCAGAAAGATGTGGAAAGTTGTCCGCAGAAAGATCAGATATTTGCTGCGATCCGCACCTGGGAAGATGCCCGCCATGCCAACGCTTTCCCCCGTGCGATAAAGAAACTCCTGCGCGACCCGTCTTACGACTGGCGGTTGGAAGCTGGCACAGACGGTAACAGTTGGACGCTTCACCGGCTTGTCGATGGAAAAAGTGTGGAAACCTTTGACCTGAAACGGGCGAAAGGTTATTAAAATAGCACAGTAGTGTCACTAAGGATAGCATTATAGTGTTACATATAGTAGCTCTATAGTGCTGTGCATGGTGGCACTATTGTGTTATTTATCGTTTGAATCTTGAATCTTTTTAAATAATAATCTATGTATATTTCTTCATCATCTTTTAGCTATCGTCTGTTAAGCGGCTTGCTTTTCTGCCTGCTGATTGCCTGCCGGAATGAGGCAGGCAGTAATAATCAATATGTGAATAAATGGATTGGGACCGGTTTGGAAGGAAGGGTGGCTCCTGTAGCGTCTGTTCCGTTCGGGATGATGCAGATAGGAGCGGATACGCGTCCGTATGGTGCCGGCTATCATTATGACGATCCTTCTATCCTGGGCTTCAGCCATCTGCATAAAAGTGGCGGAGGATGTGCCGATTTTCTGGATATCTTATTTATGCCCTTACCTTTGAATAGCGGTATGACGGACGAAGAACTTTATTCAAAACAGTATCAGGCGGTATTATCCCATAAAGACGAGAAGGCCGAACCCGGATATTATTCTGTCGGTTTATATGATAAACAATTGACGGTTGAACTGACGGCTTCCCGACGCTGTGGCCTACAGCGGTATACGTATGCCTCTGAAGGTGAGATACCGGTGATTGTCGATTTAAAATATGGCTCGGAAAGTGCTTGTACCATACAAAGCGAGCATGATGTCGATACGGTGTATGCGTCGGCTTTTGAATGGATTGATCCGTATACCGTTCGTGGATATCGTTGCTCGAACGGATGGACGCCGGGGCAACAGGTTTATTTTTATTCCACCTTTTCTTCCCCTATTAAAGAGTGCGTTTTATATGTCGACGACCGGCGAATGGAAGGGATGACTTCGGCGGAAGGAACGAACATAAAGGCTTTATTGATTTTTGAGAGTAATACGGGCGAATTGGAGGTCCGGACGGCACTCTCTTCGGTGGATACACAGGGGGCTGCCAAGAATCTTTGGGCAGAGACAAAAAATAAAACATTTGATGCCATCCGCGAAGAGGCCGCCGGCAAGTGGCACGATGTGTTAGGACAGATAGAAATCGAAACGACAGACCGTAAGAAGAAAGAACTGTTTTATACTTCTTTACATAATGTGATGCTGTATCCGTTTTTATTTTCTGATGTGGATCATTGTTTCAGGGGACCGGATTGGCAGGTTCATCAGACGGACGGGTTCGATTATTACGGGGGAGTCATCGGTTTTTGGGATACGTTCCGGGCGGCCTGCCCGCTTCTTTCGGTGCTTCATCCGGAGGTGGCCGAAGACTATGTAAAAACGTTGTTGGAGCATTACAAATATGCCGGACAGTTGCCTATCTGGACGTTGTGGGGCATTGAGAATTATCAAATGACCGGAATACATTCGCTTCCCGTAATTACCAATGCTTATTTGAACGGTATTATCGGTTTCGATACGGAACTGGCTCTCAAAGCAATGACCGAATCGGCGATGAAGGATACATGCGGGTATTCGATGGGGTATTTCGTCGGATTGGAAAATTATAGGAAATACGGTTACGTCCCTTGTGATATGGAAATGGAATCGGTGGCCCGCACACTCGAATATGCTTTCGACGATAGGGCGTTGGCACGTTTTGCCGAACAGATAGGAAGAAGCGAAGAGGCCGCTTATTTCAATGAACAGTCTTTCAATTATAAAAATGTATTTGATACTGATATTTGCTTTGTCAGGGGAAAGACAAAAGAGGGTAAATGGCGTACACCTTTTGCTCCGTTGGCATCTTCGCATCGTAAGGATGATTATTGCGAGGGGAATGCCTGGCAGTGGTCTTTCTTTGTTCCTCACGATGTGGAAGGGTTGGCGGCTTTGATGGGCGGAAAGGAACGGCTGGCTGCCCGCCTGGATTCGCTTTTCACAATGTCTTCTGCATTGGAGGGCGACGATGTATCCGGTGATATCTCCGGCCTGATCGGACAATATGCCCATGGCAACGAACCCGGTCATCATACGATTTATATGTATAATAAAGTGGGGCAGCCATATAAAACCCAGAAGTATGTCAATCAGGTACTGACAACCTTGTATAATAATACGCCGGATGGCATATGCGGGAATGAAGATACGGGGCAGATGAGTGCCTGGTATGTCTTTAGTGCCTTAGGTTTCTATCCGATGGACCCGGTTTCCGGCCAATATGAGTTGGGAGCTCCTTTGTTTGAATATGCAAAGATCAAACTGCCTTCGGGTACGGATTTTATTATAAAGGCCAGGAATCTATCCGATAGCAATATCTATGTCGATAAAGTCTTTTTGAACGGGGAGGAATTGAAGCGAACCTATATTACTTTCGAAGAAGTATTGCAGGGAGGAGAACTGGTATTCGAAATGAAGGGAGAAGATATGATATAGATGTTGTTATGTATACAATAAATATGTGCGTTTTTATTGTTTATATGATTGATAGTCTGTATATTTGTGGCTGTAGATGCTTGAAAAACATAATAATAAGATGTAATTTGTACAAGAAGTATGAAAAGTTTGTTGCTAACCTTTTTGATTGCACCGTTATTGATCGGTTGCCAGGATACTCATCTGATAAAGGCAAAGATTGCCCAGTCCCCGAAAACCTTTTGTAACCCGGTCAACCTCAACTACCGGTTTATGAAAATAGATGGAGGTGAGGGGATTCGCGAAGCTGCCGACCCTGTTGTGGTGTCGTTTAAAGACAAATATTACCTGTTTGCCTCTAAGTCATCCGGCTACTGGTATTCCGAGGATTTTACAGATTGGAAACATGTCTTCATCACCGATTCCGTGTTGCCGATAGAGGATTATGCACCGGGGCTTTTTATACATAAAGACCATCTCTATTATGTCGGTTCTACGCATGGAAAAGGCATGTTGTACCGTTCGGCTGCACCGGAAACGGGAGAGTGGGAACCGGTGAAGGAAATCTGGTCTTACTGGGACCCCGCTTTTTATGTGGAAGGGGATAATCTCTATATGTACTACGGCTGTTCGCCCGTAGACCCTATCTATGCACAGGTTTTGGACCTGAACACCCTGGAGGCCCGGACAGAAGTGATTACTTGTTTCAACAGTAATAAAGAAGAATATGGCTGGGAACGGACAGGCGAACACAACGAATTGCCCCGCCGCCCTTATATCGAAGGAGCCTGGATGACGGCTCATCAGGGGAAATATTATTTACAATATGCCGCTCCCGGAACCGAATGGAAATCGTATGCCGACGGAACGTATGTCAGCGACTCTCCCTCGGGCCCTTTTACCTATATGGAAAACAGTCCGGTCTCTTATAAGCCGACAGGCTTTATCGGGGGAGCCGGGCATGGTTGTATGTTTACCGTAGGCAACGAAAACTACTGGAAGGCGGCGACCAATTCTATTTCCGTCCGGCATATGTTCGAACGGCGTGTCTCTTTCTATCCGGCTGGTTTCGACAAAGACGGCTATCTCTATACGGATACTTATCTCGGTGACTATCCGATGTTTTTACCTACGGGAAAAAGACAGGCTTCCGGCAGCAACCAACCCGGTTGGATGCTGCTTTCTTACGGCAAGACGGTTACTGCTTCCTCTACGCTGGATGGTTTTCCGGCAGGGAACATCGTGGATGAGGATTCGCGTACGGCCTGGGTTGCCGCTACCAACAACGATACGGAATGGTTGCAGGTGGATTTGCAACATCTTTCGTCTGTCAATGCCATTCAGGTCAATTTCGATGAATATGGGGCCAAACAGAAGGGCTTCGTTCCGGGTGTTTACCAGAGTTATGTGATTTATGCCTCGGTGAATGGGGAGGACTGGTATCCGGTAGTGGATTACAGCACGAAAAAGACGGATACCCCGCACGATTATATCGAGTTTGAAGAACCGTTTAAAGCCCGCTATATCAAACTACAGAATAAGGAATATACCGTATCGTCCAACCTCTCGGTCCGCGATTTGAGGATATTCGGTAACGGCTTGGGCAGCAAACCCCGTCCGGTGAACGGCTTTACGGTTAAGCGGAATGAAGAAGACCCGTGTAAAGTCAGCCTGGCCTGGAACGAAGTGCCGCATGCCCAGGGGTATATTGTCCGTTATGGCATTGCCGAAGACAAGCTATATAGTAATTTCCAGGTGATGGGAGAGACTTCGCTGGAGATCGGCAGCCTGAATAAAGGAGTTACTTATTATTTCACGATAGATACTTATAACGAAAACGGTATTACCCGGACCGAACAGGTGGAGGTCTGCCGTTAATCCATTTAAGAAACAATAGATCAGAGAAATGAAAAGATTGATTTTTACAGTGATGTTATTACTCCCCTGCCTCTGGCTGGGTGCCCAGTCACAGCGGGAGAGAGAGTTGTTGAATCAGGATTGGCTTTTTGCTAAAGGGCATGCGGCCAATCCGGAGAAGGATTTTAATTACGGGCAGGCATTGTCGTTCTCTAAGATTGCCTTTTTGCAGGAGTCGACTATGCTGGATGCAGACCAGGAATCACGTTTGGCTATTCCTCATACGCAACGGTTTGACGATAGCAAGTGGGAGAAGATCTCTTTGCCTCATGACTGGGGGATGGCTTTGGGATATAGTCAAGAGCAATTCAAGATGAAAGGATACCGCAAGTTGGGCGGACGTGCACCCGAAAACAGTGTGGGCTGGTATCGGAAACGGTTTACTCCCAAGTTGGTAAAAGGGGATCGGTATACGCTGGAGTTTGAGGGTATCTTCCGTGATGCACAGGTATGGATGAACGGTGTCTATTTAGGACGCGGTGAGAGCGGTTATGTACCTTTGGTCTTCGATGTAACGGAATGCCTGAATTATGAAAAGGATGCGGAAAATGTGATTTCCGTCCGTGTAGATGCGACTCATTCCGAATTATGGTCGTACGAAGGTGCCGGCATTTATCGGAATGTATGGTTGACTCGCACGGCTCCTGTGCATATTCCGCAATGGGGGACGTTTGTCACCAGCGAAGTGGATCTGCAAAAGAAGGAAGCCCGTGTGAAGGCACAGATAGAAGTGACGAACCAAAGTGGTAAATCGGTCGATCTTATTGTGCAAAACAGTATAATCGACTGTCAAGGGAAAGAAGTAAACAAATCTGGTACAACCCTTACCGTACCCTCGTTGGAAACGAAAGAGGTGGAAACATACATGGATGTACGGCAGGTTGACTTATGGTCGTTGAAGACTCCGACGCTTTATACGTTGCATACTGATATTTTGTTGGATGGGGCAGTGGTCGATAGCTACGATACCTCTTTCGGTATCCGTGACATCCGTTTCGATGCCAACGAAGGTTTCTTCCTCAATGGCGAACGAGTACAGATTCAGGGGGTATGCTGCCACCAAGACCATGCCGGTGTGGGGATTGCTGTTCCGGACCAGCTGAATGCGTGGCGAATCGCCCGTCTGAAAGAGTATGGAGTAAATGCATACCGCGCTTCCCATAATCCTCCGACGGAATCTGTCTTGAATGCTTGCGACACGCTGGGTATGCTGGTCATGGATGAACTGCGTGTATTGAGCTCCAGTGATGAAGGTCTGAGCCAGCTGAAGACAATCATTCGTCGCGACAGGAATCATCCGTCTGTTATCATTTGGTGTTTGGGAAACGAAGAACCTGCCATACAGGGAACAGAGAAGGGGCGTATGATTGTTGAGCGCATGAAAGCCGTTCAGCGCAAACTGGATCCTACTCGTCCGTGCACGGCTGCCATGAACGGTAGTTGGGGGGAAGGTTTTACCTATGCCGTAGATGTACAAGGTTCTAATTATTATAAAATAGGCAATATCGACGCAGTTCATGAAAAGTTCCCGAATCTGCCTTGTATCTTCACCGAAGAGGCAAGTACGGTGATGACGCGTGGTATTTATGAGACTGATGCGAAGAAGGGTTTCCATCAGGCTTACGATCGTGATGTTCCGGGATGGGGAGCACGTGCACAGGAATGGATGCGTTATGTCGATGCACGCAAGTTTGTTGCCGGTGCTTTCGTATGGACCGGATTCGATTATGGAGGCGAGGCGCAGTTACATTTCTGGCCGGGTGTAGTTTCTCATTTCGGCATATTAGACTATTGCGGCTTCCCGAAAGATGCATTCTGGTATTACAAGGCTTGGTGGACGGAAGAACCGGTGTTGCATGTGCTTCCTCATTGGAATGGAATCGGTACGGATTCGGTCGATGTACATCTGTATACCAATATGGATGAGGTGGAATTGTTCCTGAATGGCAAAAGCCTGGGTAAAAAGACGGTTGAAAAGTTCGATATTCCTGCTTGGCGTGTTAAATATACCCCGGGTAAGCTGTTGGCCAAAGGGAAGAAGAACGGAAAGAAATACACCGAGTTGGTGGAAACTACCGGAAATCCGGCTTCCCTGCAACTGGTCAGTGAAAACGGTACTTCTATCCAGGGTGATGGTAACGACGTTGCTATCATTACCGTAAAAGTGTTGGATGCCAAAGGACGTGTAGTACCTACTGCTGAAAACGGAATTCATTTCGATGTCCGTAACGGCAAGATTCTGGGAGTGGGTAATGGTAATCCTTGTAGTCAGGAACCGGATGTCTTCCCTGCCGGAAGCGATGTACACCGGAATGCATTTAACGGCTATGCCCAGGTACTTGTCACCAGTGACCGTTCCGGACAACCGATCGAATTGACTGCTGTATCGGAAGGGTTGAAAGAGAGTAAGATTATTGTAGAAGTAACCAAATAAAATAGGCAATCACATGAAAAGCAAACTGAAAAGTATCGTGTTACTGGCCGCTCTCTCTATGGGCGGCCTGACGGCACAAACGTACGACTATCCGTTTCGTAATCCGGACCTTCCGTTGGATGTCCGGGTACAGGATATCATTTCCCGTCTGACGCTGGAAGAAAAAGTCCAGTTGATGAAACATGCCGCCCCGGCTGTTCCCCGTTTGGGTATTCCTGCTTATAACTGGTGGAACGAAGCGTTGCATGGCGTGGCTCGTACGAAGGAAAAGGTGACTGTTTTCCCGCAGGCGATCGGTATGGCTGCCACCTTCGACACGGAAGCTCTTCAAAAGATGGGAGATATGACCTCTTCGGAAGGACGCGCCCTGTTCAATGAAGACCTGAAAGCAGGCAAGACCGGCGAAATCTATCGTGGACTGACTTATTGGACTCCGAATATCAATATCTTCCGTGATCCCCGCTGGGGACGTGGACAGGAAACCTATGGCGAGGACCCGTACCTGACAGCCAAAATGGGTTCGGCGATCGTCCACGGCCTGGAAGGAAATAATCCGGAGTATCTGAAATCGGTGGCTTGTGCTAAACATTATGCCGTACACAGCGGTCCTGAACACAACCGCCATTCTTATGACGCCCGTGTTTCCATGTATGACCTTTGGGATACTTACTTGCCCGCTTTCCGGGAACTGGTGACTAAAGCGAAGGTACATGGTGTGATGTGCGCCTATAACCGTTTCGAAGGAACTCCCTGTTGCGGGCATAACGAGTTATTACAGGATATTCTTCGTAACCAGTGGAAGTTCGATGGATATGTGACGTCCGACTGCTGGGCGGTCAGTGATTTTGCCAAGTATCATAAAACACATAGCAACGATACGGAAGCCGTAGCCGATGCCGTTCTGAACGGTACAGACCTTGAATGCGGTAATCTTTATCAGAAATTGCAGCAAGGGGTGGAGAAAGGCTTGATCTCCGAGAAAGATATCAATGTATCTTTGGCTCGCCTGTTCGAAATCCAGTTTAAGCTGGGTATGTACGATCCTGCTGACTGCGTGCCTTATGCATCTATTGGTCGTGAAGTGATCGAATGTGATGCCCACAAAAAGCATGCCTATGAGATGGCGCAGAAATCAATGGTGTTATTGAAGAATAATAAGAATATCCTGCCGTTGAATGCCTCCAAGATCAAACGTATCGCCCTGATCGGTCCGAATATGGATAATGGCAGCACGCTGTTGGCTAACTATTTTGGTACGCCGAGCGAAATCATTACCCCGTATAAGAGTTTGCAGAAACGCTTTGGTAACAGTATTCAGATCGATACGCTGACAGGTGTCGGTATTGTTCAGAAACTCGAAGGTGCTCCTTCTTTTGCCCAGGTGGCTGCTCAGGCGAAAAAAGCAGACATTATCATTTTCGTGGGTGGTATCAGCGCTGATTACGAAGCGAAGCCGGTGATGCCGGAGCTGCCGGTTACGGTGGGTTTGCCAGCGGTGACCGTACAACGATGAAACTGCCTCCCGTGCAGACCGAACTGATGAAGGAACTGAAAAAGACGGGCCGTCCGCTAATCCTGGTCAATATGTCCGGTTCCGTGATGAGCTTCGACTGGGAGAGCCGCAATGCCGATGCGATCCTGCAAGCCTGGTACGGCGGACAAGCTGCCGGCGATGCCATTACCGATGTTCTCTTTGGCGACTATAACCCGGCCGGCCGTATGCCGTTGACTACCTATATGAATGACGAGGATCTTCCGGATTTCGAGGATTATTCGATGGCAAACCGTACGTATCGTTATTTCAAAGGCGATGTAAGATATCCGTTCGGCTATGGCTTGAGTTATACTACCTTCGGGTATGCTCCTTTGCAGAATGCCTCCACCGTCAAGACCGGAGAAAGCATTCAGGTAACCACAATCGTAACGAACACCGGAAAGCGTGCCGGCGACGAAGTGGTTCAGTTGTATGTATCCCATCCGCAGAACGGCAACACCCGTGTCCCCTTACGTGCCCTGAAAGGTTTCAAACGTATTCATCTGGATACAGGTGAAAGCCGGCAGGTAACCTTCACCCTTTCTCCCGAAGAACTGTCTTTGGTGGATGAAAAGGGTAACCAGGTCGAGAAAGAAGGCACAGTCGAATTATATATCGGCGGCGGCCAGCCTTATAAATCGGAAGGTAGCTTCGGGGAACTGAAGATTGAAGGGGAGAAATATGTAGTTTATTAATTTCTATTGCATATCACAACTGTGCTCCTTTCATATCACAGTTGGATTCCGTTTGTTTCACAGATGGATTTCTTTTGTATCACAGCTGTGATATGCAAAAAGAATCAGATGTAAATAACAAGGGAAAGCAGGCAAACAGCACTGCCTCCCTTGTAATAACCAATAACCGAAAGGGAGATAGAACACTCCGGTATACGAGCTTGCAGGCGATTGATCCGTTTTCATATCTGTTGGGATCAATTACTGCAAGCTTTGTTATTTTTATCCCGATATTGATTGTATAATTATTTATTTACTTATTTTTGCGCGGGGATATAAGGAGATGAGACATCCGCTTTTTACTATTATATACAGAGAAAAAACTATATTGCTATGATTATTAACGAGAGTACATTCAAAGATGCATATAATGATTATTTTGAAATTATATGCCGCTTCCTGAATTATTATACCCGTGATTATCAGGTGATAGAAGAAGTTGTGCAGGATGTCTTTGTAAACCTTTGGGAAGATTATGAAGGAAAGGACGTTCAGTACATCAAGACCTTTCTTTATAATAGTGCCCGTAATCGTATGTTGAACTACCTGCGTGATGAAGAAAACCACAATGTCTTGTTAGAGAAATGGGCCCGCATCGAGTTGGAGAAGAACGAATCCATAGATTGTGTTGACCGGGAGTTATTCTATCAACTATTGCAAGCCGCCGTTGAGTCTTTGCCGGAGAAATGTAGAGAAATATTCATCTTGAGCCGCGAAGAGCAACTAAGCTATAAAGAAATAGCACAAGTAAAAGATATATCCGTAAAGACTGTTGAAAATCAGATGGGGATAGCACTTAAAAAGATCCGGGAGTATCTGGCTGCACACTCTGATGAAACCATTGCCCTTCTCTTCCTTTTACTGAAACTGACAGAAGAATAAAAAAATATTCATATCCTTTTGGGGGTTTTGTCCCTGCCCATGTGTCTACTGAATAAAATAGCAGAACATGGATAAAAAACAGATACCTTACGAACTATTGGCGAAATACCTCTCCCGGCAATGTACGACCGAAGAGCAGGAACAGGTTATCCGCTGGCTTGATGAAGAGCCAGGACATCACCTTTTACTGGATAAGTTAAGAAAGCAGTGGGAAGCTGTCCGTTTGGACACTTCTGCTTATGTGATACCGGATAAGAAAATGGTTTGGGGAAAGATACAGGACCGTATCCGACATAAAGTGAAACTGGTTCCGTTGTATTCACGTTCCCTGTTGATCCGCGTCTCTTCCGTTGCGGCTGTCGTAGCGTTGGTTCTGGGTTTTGCTTTGTCTTCTCTGATCAATAACCCGGAAAAATCCTGGCAGGCTACTCAGTTTGAAAATGTGATAATAGCTCCTCCCGGACAAAAAACACAGCTTGTCTTGCCCGACGGGACGCTTGTCTGGTTGAATTCCGGTTCCCGTTTATCTTATAATTATCAATATAGTACATACGACCGTGTCGTCAATCTGGAAGGAGAGGCATTCTTTGATGTAAAGAAAGATACTCAATATCCATTTATTGTGAAAGCCGGGGAAGTAGATGTCAAAGTGCATGGCACGGCCTTCAATGTCAGTACCTATGCGGATGAAGAAAATATTATGGTTGCCCTGCTTCGTGGTAAAGTAAGTCTGTTATCGGCTACTGGCCAGAATTTGTTGACTTATTTATCTCCTAATCAGGAAGCTATAGTTTCTAAGAAGAATTTGTCTTGTCGGGTTGAATCCTGTGATGCGGAAATCGAAGCCAGTTGGCGGCATAACCTGTTAAAGTTTGATGGTGCTCCAGTGGAAGAAGTATGGAAGAAATTGGAGCGTTGGTATGGAGTGGATATTACATTATCTAATGTGGATACCCTTAAGTCTTATTGGTTTACAATTAAGACGGAATCATTGACGGAATTATTAGAGATGATCAATAAGATATCTCCGATAGAGTATAAACTGAACGGAAAGGAGGTGACGATCAGATATAAATAGAGAGTCTTTTATCAGACGTGTTTTGCCTTATGCGTAAAAGGCACAGAGACCCCTAATCTCCATGCCTTTTGAAATATATATACCTGTACTTTTATCCTGCCGAAAATTAGACAGAATAACTAATTGATATATAAAGGCAAAGATATAATATATTTTATAATCTTAAAGCTATTACATAATGTTTAAATTAAGAAGGAAGTTAATTCCGTTATTACTTGCGTTATTTATATTCAATTCTACTTATGCCCAAAGTGAAAAAATTGATTTATCAATAAAGAATGAATCGCTTCGGCAGTTAATTAAACAGATAGAAACAAAAACTGATTATTCCTTTATGTTGGATCAGACAGTAGATCAGTCACAAAAGGTATCAGTGGAGGCTCGCCAGGAAAGTCTGGATGCTATTTTGAAAAAAGCCTTTGCGGGAAAACAAATCAGCTATGAAGTGGTAGGGAAACAGATTATTCTGAAGATATCGCGTAACAGTCAAAGTAGTCAATCCCGAAAAATTAGTGGTACAGTCAAGGATCAGAATGGGGAATCTGTTATCGGAGCGAATGTCTCTGTAAAAGGAACGACAATTGGAACCATCACTGATATTGATGGAAATTTTATCTTGGAAGTGCCGGAGAATGTGGTAATTCAAATTTCCTATATAGGATATATTACCCAGGAGATCAGTTTGGGAAACAAAGAACATTTGAATGTTCTGTTGAAAGAAGATTTACAATCTTTGGATGAGATCGTTGTGATCGGTTACGGAACAACTAAAAGAAAAGATTTTACAGGTTCTGTATCTTCCGTCAAGCTGGAGAATTCTCCGATTTCTTTGGCGACAAATACAAATGCATTGGAATCCCTGAAAGGAAATGTGACCGGACTTGATATTGGTGCTACAAATACGGCAGGGGGAACTCCTTCTATGCAGATTCGCGGACAGAATTCCATATCTGGTTCAAACGATCCGTTGGTGGTAGTAGATGGAGTTATATTTATGGGAAGTGTTAATGATATTAACCCTAATGATATAGCTTCTTATGATGTCCTGAAGGATGCTACTTCAGCTGCTGCATATGGTTCCCGTTCTGCTAACGGAGTAATTATTATTACAACTAAAAAAGGTAAGCAAGGCAAGCCGGTCATCCATTTTAATGCAAAAGGAAGCATGCAGTCGTGGCATCTTAAACCGGAACTGATGAATGGCGAACAGTGGCTTGATGCAACTTCTGCGGCAAACGGATATTCTGATTATAGTTTTTTGGTTCCTCAGGAAGAACTGAATTTGAATTCAGGGAAAGAAATCAATTGGCTGGATGAAATCTCACGGACAGGATGGACCCAGGATTACCAGGCTGCTGTATCCGGAGCAGGGGATAGAATGAATTACTATTTGTCTGCTTCTTATACTGAGAGTGGTGGCGTGATAAAAGGAGATGATTATGAACGTGTTTCTGTATTAGCTAAGATAGATACCGATATTACAAGTTGGCTGCAGATCGGTCTTGATGCTGCATATACCCGAACAGATTATTCCGGCCTTGGTGCTAATATCTGGTCTGCTACAATATTATCTCCGTATGCAATGATGTACAGACCGAATGGGATGCTTGAAGCTATACCTGACGGTACACGTGGTAGAGGTAATCCTTTGTGGGGGATCGATGATGAGTCGAAGAAAGAAAATGTAGACTTTCGTGATAATCTTCGTGCAAATGCATATGCCGTAGTTAAATGCCCATGGATTTCCGGTTTAAGTTACCGTTTCAATTATGCAGGAAATCTTAATTACAGGAAGTCCGGTGACTTTACGCATGAGTCATACAATGTTCCGGTCGGATCGTATGATGATGATTCGCGTTACTCTGTTGCAACTCAAAATAGTTATTTAAGTAGTGCCGGAGGTAGTATGGCAAACGAAAGAACAACCAGTTATGTGATTGATAATATTTTAAATTATAACCAGGTATTTGGAAAACATAGCGTTGATCTGACAGCTGTAGCGACTCGTGACTATCAGAAGTATGAATCTCAGACTTTGTCGGGTAGTGACTTTGCATCGAACGGGAATACGGCTTTAGGGTTGAACGGCCTTCATTACGCTTCTACACAGAAAATTTCTTTGAATAACTGGAAAAGAACGAATATCGGATATTTTGGACGAGCATCTTATTCGTTTGACGACACTTATTATATGACAGCATCTTATAGGAGAGACGGTTCGTCTGTTTTTGGTGCAAATAACAAATGGGGTAATTTCTGGGCCATAGGAACAGCCTGGCGTATCACCAATGAACCGTTTATAAAAGGTGTGGCTTTTCTGGATGATATGAAGATAAAACTTTCATGGGGTAAAAACGGGAATCAGGGTTTAACACAATATTCCACATTGTCACAGGTTGCAACCGGCCATTCCGGGGGAATATATTATCCTTTTGGTAATTCTGGAAAACCGTCATACGGTATTAACCAGAGTACTATCGGTAATTCAGACTTGGGATGGGAAACAACCGAAGCATGGAATATGGGATTTGAATCAACCTGGTTGAATAGCCGTTTGTTTGTCGATGTAGATGTTTATTTCTCTAAAACATATGACCAGATCTTCTCCCGGTCGATTCCTGTTATGACGGGATTTGCAAGTATGTATTCTTCTATGGGAGAAGTCAAAAACAGAGGTGTGGAAGCTACTGTACGGACTGTCAATATTCAGAATAAGGAATTTAACTGGACTACGGGACTAACATTCTGGTTGAACCGTAATAAGTTGGTTCATCTGTATGGTGAGGATCTTGATGGTGATGGAAAGGAAGATGATGATATTGGAAATGGCCTGTTTATAGGGGAGTCGATACATTCTATTTTCGGATATGAACAGGATGGAATTGTTCAGACGGATGATACTGAATATATGAAAGCCAATGGTGTTTCTGCCGGAACTCCTAAGTATGTGGATAAAAACAACGATGGAGTGATTAATGAAAAAGATCGTTCTATCATAGGGAATAAAGCTCCTAATTTCAAACTAAACTTAAGTAACACTTTGCAATATAAAAACTGGGAATTATATGTTATGATTGCCGGTGTATTCGGAGGTAACGGTTATTATCAGGCCGGAAATACGAACGCTTATATAACAGGCGGGGATAGAAAGTGGTTTGCCTCCAACGGTCTGTATATTCCTTATTGGACAGAGGCGAATCCGAGTAACAAATATCCGTCTGCAACTTTTACAGGAGATAGCTATTTCCTGGGATTACAAAGCCGAGCTTATGTTCGTTTGCAGGATGTAACACTTTCATATACATTCAACCAACCATGGGTGAAGAATATGGGAATTAATAATTTTAAAATGTTCATTACAGGGAAAAACCTGGCAACGATTACCGGCTGGGACGGTGGTGATCCGGAAACCGGTAGCACTGCATTGAGTCAGACATATCCGATAATGACGAACGTTTCTTTGGGTTTGAATTTAAGTTTCTAAATTTTACTTTATAAAACAATGGAAAGAACATATATATATAAAACGTTATTGCTATTAATGACAATCTTTACTGTCGTTGGTTGTGATGATAATAAATTTCTGGAAGAAGATCCTGAAACATTTTACACAATCGACAATGTATTTACTACCTCCGAACAGGTAGATCAAGTACTTACTACTTGCTATATCAAAGTACATAATATATATTGTCCTTATAATAACTTTGGGGAATTGAATTTGTGGTCGTATGGAATGGGAAACGGAACTGATGTGCTGGATGTACCGACTATACGTTATTCTTACCGGTTTAATGATTACAGTATAATTAATTCGGAATATGGGGTATTCAAAGATACATATGCCGCATTTTATTATCTGATTAATGCTGCCAATACCGCCATTTATGCCACAAATTTAGAGCATATAATGTGGAATTCGGAATCCGACAAAGCTATATCATTGCTCAGGCCCGATTCTTCAGAGCTTTTGCTTACAGAAATTTAGGAGAACTATTTGGAGGAGTTCCGTTGGTAACAGAAATAACTTCTACTCCTAAATATGATTATAAACGTTCGACACGTATGGAGACCTATCAATATGCTATCGATGAAATGGAAGATATCATAAACGATTTGCCTGTTACGACAGCGGAAGCCGGACGTTTGGTAAGGGCGGCTGTTCAGCATAATCTTTGCCAATTGTACATTGATAAGGGAGTGTTGCTGGAAGCGGAAGGCGGTGATGCTGCCAGTGCATATAATAAGGCTATTTCGTATGCCAATGATGTTATAGATTCCGGTACTTACAGTCTTATGACAGAGCGCTTCGGTGCACGTAAAAATGAAGGTCCGGAGTTCTATTATGCAACTTCGGCAGTAGAACAGACTGCTGACCGGACTTATTCATCAGCAGGTTATCCTATAGAAGGAAATGTTTATTGGGATCTTTTCCAGGTAGGAAATCAGGATTATCAGGATGGGAACACTGAAGCTATATGGTGTACTCAATCAGATTATGAGGTATATAAGTCCGACGGAAGTTTGGCTTGTTTGGATTACCCTGCTATTTATGGACCTGTTTTCAGAGATCAGGGAGGAGCGCATATCGGTGGTCAGATGGAAGACGTCGGGGGTTTTGGTTGTAGCCAGGTAACTCCTACTCCTTATTCTCGTGATGGTGTTTATGAAGGAAAATGGGGTGAAGATATACGTAATTCGGAGGCTGTTTTACGCCGTGTCTTTTTGGGAAATATAAAAACATCCGAATACTATGGAAAACAGATTCCATGGGATGTTCTTTATAAAAAAGATCAAAATGGTAAATATGACGATGGTGCTTACACCTTGATATATCCGATATCATGTAAAATAGGTCCTGATTTTTATACATTGGCGGCTGATGGTAGGGTATTGCGCAGCATTTTCCGTGATGATTATCTGATACGTTTACCCGAAACCATTTTATTGCGTGCCGAGGCTAAATTGAGAGTCGGAGACAAGTCTGGTGCCGCATCTGACATAAACATGTTACGTTCACGGGCAAAATGTAGTTACCTGGTGACTGCTAATGATGTTAGTCTTGATTTGATCCTTGACGAGAGAACCCGTGAATTGATGTATGAAGAGAGTCGTTGGAATACTCTGCTTCGCATGGGAGGAACAGTTGCTGCCGATCGTATAAAAAAATATTCATATTGGGACTATCCGAGATTAACATTGACAAAACCCTTTAATCTTTGGCCTATTCCTCAAACGGTTATTGATACGAATAAAGATGTAGTACTGGAACAAAATCCCGGTTGGTAATAATCTTGTCGTCATTTAAAGACAAGAATAAATTAGTAAAGAGGTTTCCCGTGGTAAAAAGGGAAGCCTCTTTATATGACCAGATGTTTATGATTTCGAATAAAATACAAAATAATAATTTATTTATGAGGAAGATAGTCGTTCTTCAAATAGTTGCTTTTTACCTTTTTTCCTGTCTGGTAACTTATGCTCAGTCACAAAGATATAAGGGATATCCGAAAAAAGATACGGATATCTTTTCTGAATTTGCCAACCTCCGAAGGGATATGGAAACGTTCCTTTTTATTGGTGGAATGGTGATAGTTTGAATAAGGAAAGAATGAAAGAACAGCTTGACATTTTATCTGCATCTGCGACAGATGGTTTTGCTGTAAGTTATATACACATGGACCCTGAAGTGGATGTTGGGGAAATGAAAGACGGATATGGACTTTCCGGAAAAACAGAAGCAGGAAAGCCTAAGGTGTTCTCCGGAGATTGGTGGAATTTCTGGAATTGGTTTGCCAAAGAATGTTCCCGGAAAAACATCGGTTTAGGTATGGATGATTATACCATAGGATGGATTGGCAATGGATATTATACGGATGAGTTGTTGAAAGAAGAAAAATTTCAGAATTATCAAGGTGACTTGGAGATTGTGTCTGATTCTGTTCGGGGAGGGACCACTTTTATTCATGACATTCCGGAAAGATTGGTCGGTGCTGTTGCCTGGCCAGGGAAAATAGATCTGACAGAATATATATCAGGCGGAAAACTTTTGTGGAGAGCTCCGGAAGGGAAAGACTATAAAGTATATATTCTTTCAACGAAAAAAAGTCATTTGTTGCATCCGGATATCGGAAGAGAATATGTGAACGTGTATTTCGATCGTTTTGAAAAGAATATGGGAGATGCAGCTTCGGGGGGGATGAACTATTTTTTTCAGGATGAATTGTCTTATCCTATTAAAATAGGGTCCTGGTCGGAGGACTTTAAGGAAGAATTTGAAAAAAGGAAAGGGTATGATATCACACTTTATCTTCCTGCTTTGAAAGAAAGTATCGGAGATATAACGCCAAAGATACGTTTGGATTATTGTGATGTATTAATGGATTTGGCGGAAGAACGCTTTTTTCAGCCCATTTATAATTGGCATGCTTCACGCGGTTTGATTTATGGAAGCGATAATTTTGGACGTGGAATGGAACCATTGGCATATATTGATTATTTCAGGGCTAATTCTTGGTACACAGCTCCGGGGAATGATGCTCCATCGACCGGCTCTAGTTTTTTGCAAACGAAAGTATCCAGTTCAATAGCTCATTTATATGAACGTCCGCGAACATGGCTTGAGGCTTTTCATAGTATGGGATGGGGAAGTACGGGCTCATGGCTGACCAAACAAATGGACCATCATTTTATGGCAGGTGGAAATTTAGTCTGTATGCATGGATTATATTATTCCACACATGGTGGTTGGTGGGAATGGGCTCCGCCTTGTTTTCATTTTAGAATGCCTTATTGGCCACATATGAAACAATGGCTTCAATATACAGAGAGATTGAGTTTTCTGATGAGTCAAGGTACTCATGTCTGTGATATAGCCTTGATGTATCCTACGGAATCGATGCAGGCCTATCCGGATGCTAACACAAAGATTGCGTTTGAACAGGCAATGAAACTTAGTAATTCCGGTTTGGATTATGATTTTATGGATTACAGGTCCTTGCAAAAATCAAAAGTAGAGAACGGCTGTTTGAATATCTCGGGAGAAAAGTATCGTATATTGATTTTGGCAGATATGAAAGCGATGCATTATTCTTCTTTATTAAAAATACGGGACTTTTATCGTTCGGGAGGGATAATAATAGCAACAGGCGAGTTGCCGAAGGCCAGTACCTGTATGGGAGAAAACGATTCGAAAGCGGATGCAATAATCCGGGAAGTATTCGGTGCGACATCCCTGGAAGTTTCTCAAGGAAAGAAAGTAAAGAAACAGGTTCATGATTCGGGGGGAGTAGGATTGTATATGTCGGAGGATAAGGTGTCGGAGCAGATAAAATCTTTGATTGTTCCGGATTTTATATCAGGTACCGGAGAAGGGAAGGTTTTACATAGATATGTGGGAGAACGTGATGTCTATATGGTTATGGACGTGCCTGAAGGTACAGAATGTTTTTTCAGAGCTACGGGTAAAGTTGAACTTTGGAATGCTTCTGACGGAACAATCTCCGATTATCCGGTTGTTCGCCAAACAAAAGAAGGAACATGGCTCCGATTGGATAAAGAGTCGGATAATTCGTATTTGTTTGTCTTTTCAAAAGGAACACCCATTGTAATGCCTGAAGGCAAAAAGGAATCGAAGTTGATATACCGATCCTTAATTACAGGTTTGTGGGAGACGGAATTGTTGCCGACATTAGATAATAAATGGGGGGATTATCGTTTTCCGGCTTCGGATGTTATCGGTGCTGAGGCGCGTTCTTTTAAACATCGACCGGCTGCTTTTTCTCCTCAAAACTGGATGTCGACAGATTTCGATGATTCGGAATGGCCTGAAAGTGTGTATGGGTTTGGACCTCAATTTGTCACAGAATGTACGTCCACGGATATCCCGTTGGATAATGTGTTACAAGGAAATGAATCGTCAGGAGATATGTTGGAGTTTTCATGGCAGTATGGTGTTTTTGACAATCCGGGATCACAAGGATGGCATGGTTTGAAAGGTAAAGTCAGCGACGGCTTTTTCATTTTGGACCAGGGAGCGCATCAAATATACAAAAGTAAAGTCTATGTCCCTGTAACAGGCTCATATAGGATCGAAATAGATGGTGTTCAACCTGATTCTCTTTTGATCGACCAGAAGCCTGCGAATGAAAATGTCTGGTTGGAAGAAGGATGGCATCCATGTACTGTAGCATATGCAAATACAGAGAAAGGTAAATTCAAGTTTCAGAAAGGTACGTATCGGGATTTTAGAAAGAGAAGTTCCGTTGTATTTTTCCCTGCATCATCCGTTACCCCGGCAAAGCCGTCTTCATACGACAAAATAATTTCTACACGCTGGGCTTTAGGAGATCATTTGTTGTATGATCCTTACGGAGGAGAGAATCTTACTTGGAATTATCGTTTTAATTCTGTTCCGGGAATGCAGGAAATGAACATGATGATAGCCGGAAGCGATTTGAAAGTATGGTTTAATGGGAAAGCAATAGAAAAAGGGAATATCCGATTTCTATCTGAAGATTCTTCGGGGATGAGAAAGTATCGGGTAATCTTTCCTGAGACCCGGAAGAAAGTTGGCCTGGTCGCTTTTTCGATCAAACGAAAACCCGGTTATCAGGGGACTGGTGTGATTTGTGAACCCGTTAAAATAAAAACAGGGAAAGGGCTTTTGGATGCCGGTAATTGGTCGGAGACCGGAGCCTTGAAATATTATTCAGGTGGAATGTATTACAGAAAGCAGATAACAATACCAAAAGCCGAAGCATCCGGTAAAGTCATTCTGGACCTGGGCAATGTAAATGCTTCCTGTGAGGTAAAAGTTAATGGTAAAGAGGTGGGCATACTGATGAGACCGCCATACAAAGTTGAGATAGGCAAGTATGTTAAACAAGGTGATAACCAATTGGAAGTCTTAGTTTATAGCACATTGTCGAATCATTATCAGACGATTCCGACTCCATATAGGGGAGATGGGGTTGCCGGACTTTTAGGCCCTGTCTCGTTGAGTATATGTGAATAATCAGAGAGCTTGTTATTATTGTAAAAGCAATAATAATCCACACAATAAGCAGCTATTTGCTATTTTTTATAGCGATAGCTGCTTTTATATTTGTGTTTGAAATGAAGAGACACATAAATCCCTTAGCGGAGCACAATTTATTTACAAATGAAGAAGATTTTAATACTATCCCTGTCCGTATTGAGTACACTCTTATTTTCTGCTTGTACGGATCAAGCTAATCAGCCGGAAAGTCAGGCAGAAAATATCATAGGAAAACACACCATCCGCTTTACGGAACCTCCTAAACGTATACCCGCACCGCATTCGGTCGATGCACCTTTGTTGGGGAATGGTTTTACCGGGGTAGCCTTGTCGGGAACACCGGAGTCGCAGGTCTTTTATGTCGCCAGGAATGATTTCTGGAGACTGAAGTCTGCTTTGGACGAATCATTTCCTCTTGTCCTGGGTAAGATAGAACTGGATATCCCTCAATTGAAAGATGCCTCCTATCTGGTGGAACAGCAGCTATATGATGCCGTATCGACCGCCCGTTTTACCAAAGGGGATATTTCCGTTTCCTACAAAGCCTTTGTTCCTGCCACGGAAGATATGCTGATAGTGGATTTGAATATGGAAGGGAATGGTTCTGTGGAAGGTACTGCCGGCATATCTTTCTTGGGAAAAGAAGAACAGATTAATAAACCGCCTCTTGAACGGATATTCCCCGATGTCAGGGAGCATGAGACGAAACCGAATGGTGTCGAGTATCTGTCCCGTGCCTTTGTAGACTCTGTCGATATACCGACTAAAGGTGCTATGGCGTTACGGGTAAGCGGATCTACGGATGGCAAATTTACCCTGGAACCGGGAAAAACGGTCCGTTTGGTGTGTGCCTTCTCCAGCAATTTCAAGAGTGACGATTGTGTGGCTACTGTCATAAAAAAAGTGGAAGACTTTACTCCGGCACGACAGGCTGAGATAGAGAAAAGCCATAAAGAATGGTGGCGGAACTATTGGGAAAAATCGTATGTCAGCATACCGGATAGTGTAATTGAAAAACAATATTATCTCTCTCTTTACGGTATGGGTGCCTGTAGCCGGGATATGGATTTCCCACCCTCTATTTTTGGTACCTGGATCACGAAAGAACGTCCTTACTGGAATGGGGACTATCATCTGAACTATAACCATATGGCCCCTTATTATGCGCTTTACTCAGCCAACAGGATCGAGCAGGCTGATCCCTATATTTCCTCTATGCTAGCACAGATAGAGAGAGGAAACTATTACTCGGAGAAAGTCACCGGTATTCCGGGAGGTATTTTGCTGCCTGTAGGTGCGGGACCTTTGGGTGTTGAGACGACTCGCAGGACTCCGTTCATGGATACCTATTATTATGACTGGATTAAAAGCGGAAATATAGAAGACGAAGGTATGTTCTGGGGACAAAAAAGCAACTCTGCCTATGCTGTCGTTAATATGTCTATGCAGTTTTATCATACCTGGGATGAAGCCTATACCCGGAAAGTGTATCCTTTCGTAAAAGGGGTTGCCACCTTTTGGGAGAATTACCTGACACGTGAAGGTGACCGCTATGTCATTTATAATGATGCGATCCATGAAGGTACGGTCGGGACGATGAATCCTATTCTTTCATTAGGACTGGTGCGGATGGTGATGCAGACCGTTTCTGACATGAGCGCTCTTTTAGGAGTCGATGAGGAAAAGAGAACGCAGTGGCAGTTTATCAACAAGCATCTTTCCGATTATCCGTTGCAGGAGCGAAACGGTAAGACAGTCTTCCGGTATACGGAAAAAGGTTGCGATTGGTGGGACGGAAACACACTGGGAATCCAGCATATTTATCCGGCAGGCCAGATCGGTCTGAATAGTGATCCCAAGTTACTGGAGGTCGCTTATAACACAGTCGATGAAATGCAACGTTGGTTGGATTCTAATGGAAGTAACAGCTTTTTCCCGGCAGCCGTGCGGATCGGTTATAAGCCGGATAGCATCCTGGTTCATTTGAACACTTATTCAAAACATACCTACCCGAATGGCTTCCAGTTAAATAACCCGCATGGTATTGAAAACTGGAGCACGGTACCCAATACAATCAACGAAATGCTCTGTATGGGACATCAGGATATTGTCCGTGTCTTTCCTGTATGGCCCCGCGGTAAGGATGCCTCGTTCCATCAGATCCGGGTAGAAGGTGCCTTTTTGGTTTCCGGCGAACAGAAAGGCGGAGCAGTCACATCTTTGACTCTTGTCAGTGAGAAAGGCCGCGATTTAACTTTGCAGAATCCGTGGAAAGGTAAGAAAGTTGAGATTACAGACCCGGTTGCCGGTAAGAGAACCGTGGACGGTGATTTTATAAAAATGAAGACAGAACCCGGTCAGACGTACCGGTTTACAATGGCCGAATGAAATTAAGTCCTATGGAAATACGAAATATAAGCATAGCTATATTGAGCATACTTCCTTTTCTTGTGAGAGGTCAGGCTCCGGAGGAATATAATCCCAGTGTAAAAGAAATAATAGTCATCTGTAAAACTCATTTTGACATAGGTTTTACACATCGTGTGAAAGATATCGTCAATTACTATCAGATAGATATGATAGATAATGCGTTTAAGGCAATGGATGCTTCCGGGGATCTTCCGAAAGAGCAGCAATTTGCCTGGACGCTTCCCGGGTGGGTGCTGTCGAAGACGATGGAGGATTGGGACGGACAGAATCCTGAACGGAAAAAGAAGCTGGAGGAAAAGTACAGATCAGGACAGATTATCTCTCATGCATTGCCGTTTACTATCACATCTGATATCTGTGGATTGGAAGAGATGGTGAGAGGATTGGGCTTTTCTTCTGCGTTAAGCCGTAAGTATAACCTACCGCTTTCCCGTTCTGGTAAACTGACGGATGAACCATCGCATACGGGGGCTTTGGCTACAGTTCTGGCTAATGCAGGTGTTAAGTTTTTACATATTGGCTGTAACTGGCCCAGTGGATTTGTTAAAACTCCAGGGCTGTTTTGGTGGGAAGGCCCTGATGGATCGCGTGTTCTAACCCTGTATTCTCCTATCTATGGAACCAGTTACGGCCTGTATCCTGAAGCATGGACAAGCCCTGACGATCCGATGATCGGGAAAAACCTGATACCGGCAAAAGACTGGCCTTATAAAGTATGGCCTGCCATATTAGTTACGGGCGATAACTCCGGACCTCCTACCGGCGAACAGATAAAAGCCATGTTTGAAGAAATAAAGGCAAAGATGCCCGGTGTTGATGTACATATGGGTACGATGGATGATTTTTATGATGCAATGATGCAGGAGAATCCTGTATTGCCCGTCGTAAAATCGGCTATGCCGGATACTTGGGTACATGGAGTGATGTGCGACCCCGGAGGTGTTCGTTTGTCACGTGAAGTCCGTTCACTTATTTCTTCAGCAGAGGCGTTGAATACACAACTTAAATGCTGGGGTGTTGAAATGCCGTCTGTATCTAAAGAGGTTGCAAATGCGTATGAAAAAATTGCCTTGTACGGAGAACATACCTGGGGAGGTTCCAAAGCGATAAGTGCTTATGGCGAAGCATTCCGTAAGTTGCCGACCGAAGAATATAAAGATCTGGAAGCATCTTGGGAAGATAAGACCGATTATATCCGTGATGCGTCTGAAATTACGCAGGCTATAGCAACGTCCGATCTGGCTTGTCTTGCTAAAAATGTGAGACGGAACAGTACCTCTTATGTCGTATATAATCCTTTACCTTGGGTTCGTTCCGGATTGGTGAAAGTTGGTAACCGGGTGATGTTTGTGAAGGATATTCCTTCCTGTGGCTATCGGACTATCCCGATGGACAATCCGGACGAGAGTATGCATGAAAGTAAATCAGCTTCCATAGAGAATGAATTTTTTAAAATAACATTTGATCCGGAGAAAGGGGCTGTCTCTTCATGGCTGGATAAACAGACCGGACGGGAATGGATAGATAAAAATGCCTCTCACGGATTCGGACAATATCTGAATGAACGGTTTACATTTGAACAGACCCTGGATTATACGATGACTTATCAACAGGGACGGGCAAAGGATTGGCCTCACCCCGGAATGCATAAGCCCGGGATGATCTCGGAGAAAGAAGTTTCTTATCGTGCTGCTTCCCCGAAGAACGGTCAATTGAAAGTTACGGCCAACAGTCTTGTTCAAACGGCAGAGTTACAGATGCCATCCGACCGGTCGGCTCATTTACCGGCAACGGTCCTCCGTGTTTCTTTGTATAAAGGGCAACCTTATGTAGATATGGAAATAACCATACAGGATAAGGAAAAAGATAACTGGCCGGAAGCGGATTGGCTTTGCCTTCCCTTTAAAATAAAGAATCCGGAGTTTAATGTGTATCGCCAGCTGGGGGTAATGAATCCGGCTACCGATATTCAGCGGGGAGCCAATCGTCATTTATATGCCGCCGAGCACGGACTTACGATAACAGGACCGGACGGGGCTGGTATCGCTGTTTGTCCTCTGGATCATCCGTTGGTCAGTCTGGGAGTACCTGGTTGTTGGAAATATTCGGATGATTATGTTCCGGAGAAACCTGTTGTATATCTGAATCTTTATAATAATCAGTGGAATACCAATTTCCGCTATTGGTATCCCGGTACATGGAGTTCACGTGTACGCCTGTGGACGATAGATAATAGTACTACTGGAAATGCTAGAAATCAGGGCTTTATAACACGTGCCTTGGAGGCACGTAATCCTTTATTGGCAACTGTTGCTGAAAAGAATGGGGGGACCCTTTCTCCCGTTCAATCGGGGATAGAATTGTCTCGTCCGGGAGTGATAGTAACTGCGTTTGGTGAAGATCCGGATGGAAATGCAGGTACACTTTTACGCGTTTGGGAACAGGCGGGAATTTCCGGAAAACTGACAGTGACATTGCCTAAAGGAATGAATGTATCTGTGGCAGAACTTGTAAATTTACGTGGAGAAAAGACTGGAAAATATATATCTATTGATTCTGGTAAATTAGAGTTGGAACTGGGTGCGTATGCTCCGGTTAGTTTTATATTGAAGTGATTTGTTGTATAGTTTTAGTTCCTATGTTTATAAAGTAAATCAACTTTATAGACATAGGAATTGATGTAATATGAGGTTATATGATGAAAAAAGTTCTTTGTTTAATTTATCTGTGTTGTTTTTGCGTTAATTGTCTGTCATTGCCTGCGAAAGAATACCATGTTTCAATGGTTGGAGATGACAGTAATAATGGATCTGAAAAATCCCCTTTCCGGACAATAGCAAGAGCTGCCCGGGAGGCTTATCCGGGTGATGTGGTGACTGTCCATGCAGGAGTGTATCGTGAACGGGTGATACCTCCGAGAGGTGGTGTTTCTGATGAAAAACGTATTGTTTATCAGGCAGCTCCTGGTGAAATAGTTGTGATAACGGGTTCTGAACCTGTTACGGGGTGGCAAAAAGTACAAAACGATACTTGGAAACTAACCCTTCCTGATTCTTTTTTCGGAGAGGTAAATCCTTTTGATGAGCAGATATATGGAAGTTGGTATCATGGGAAAGGAAACCCCAATCATACGGGAAGTGTCTATCTGGACGGGAAACGGATACAGGAAGCTTTTTCATTCAAGCAAATATTGGAACCAATAGACGGACAGCCTTATTGGTATGCGGAAACGGACGGAAACGGTGGTCCGGTGTTGATGAACTTGGGCTGGATTTGTCCTGCCGGGGGAGAGAAGATGACTTCTGTACAAGCCTCTGTAGAGGGGGGTGACCAGGCTATTTGTTATAAATGGGGTTCGCCCGATGCCGGTTGGCCTTTCGGGTATCTGGAAGATGGTTCTGTCATGTATTTCGACGATGTTGATTTTGGAAAAGGAACGGATTCCCTTTCTTTTGAGGCGGCAACGTTGGTCAAGGAAAGCTTGTTGGAGGTAAGACTGGGAAATGCAAACGGTGAGTTGCTGGGAACGTATCTTGTGACCAATACCGGTGATTGGGAAACATTCTCGGTTTTTCATCTGAAGATGGCGCGGAAACTGTCCGGGAAAAACGACATTTGCCTGGTGGTCAAGGCTCCGAAGGCTAAAGAGAACGGAAAAACAACGATTTGGGCTCAATTCCCGAAAGGGATGGATCCGAATAATACTCCTGTTGAAATATCCGTCCGCCCACAAGTCTTTTATCCGGATAAAACCGGTATCGACTACATTACGGTTCGCGGATTTATCCTAGAGAATGCAGCGACCAATTGGGCTTCCCCTTCTGCTGAACAACCCGGTCTTATTGGCCCGCGATGGTCAAAAGGATGGATTATTGAGGATAATATAATCAGGAACTCACGTTGTTCCGGGATTTCGTTAGGGCGTCCTACATTCGGGCATTCGCATCATTATCAGGAGTTACCTCCGCGTGTGTATGCTGATCCCGATGGAGGGCAGACGGTAGAAGAATTGCTGGATTATTTTGAGAATGCATCCTGGAAGAAAGAGGCTGCCGGTTTTCATGTCATTCGCAATAATCATATTTATGCATGCGGCCAGGCTGGAATCGTTGGGTGTAGCGGCGGAGCTTTTTGCCGGATAGAGGGAAATGAGATACATGATATCTGTATGGGGGAAACCTTTACCGGTGAAGAGGTAGCTGGTATCAAACTGCATTTTGCAAATGATGTGGTTTTGAAAAACAATCATATCTATCGTACGATACGAGGTCTCTGGTTAGACTGGGGAGGACAGGGTGCCCAGGTTATAGGGAATCTTTTCCATGATAACGACCAGACGGAGGATATTTTCATTGAAGTCTGTCATGGACCTATTCTTTTGGCAAATAACATCCTATTGTCGAAGACATCTTTGAATATCGGAGAAGGGGTGGCATGTGTACATAATTTGGCTCGTGGAACTATTTCTGCCCATGGCGATGGTCGCCATACCTATTTTTATGAACCTCATGGGACTGTGTCGGCTGGAAAGATAGAGAGCAAAGGAGGTGATCTGCAATGGTACAATAATCTGCTGATGGGGCAGGCTTCATTCGGAAACTGGAAGGAGTTCCATTATCCGGTCAAGTACGATGGGAATATCTTTTTGGAAGGTACTGTCGCTGCCTCTTCGGATAACACGGCATTGACGGATTCTATATTCCAACCGGACCTTCAATTGGAAGAGAGGGCGGATGGTTGGTATTTGTCGATGAATGTCTCTCCGGATTGGCAGAAGCATGGGAAACGAAAACTCGTTACGACCGGTATGCTGGGAAAGGCGGTTGTCCCCCAACAGGAGTTTACGGATCCCGACGGAAGCCCGCTAAAGGTTTCAACTGATTATTGGGGGAAGAAGCGCAAGAAGTCGGCTCCTTTTCCCGGTCCTATAGAAGTGGAAAAGCCGGGTAAACAGGAATGGAAGATTTGGCCTCGGCTTTGATACCGATATGGATGTTTGGCATAGTAGTGCCATCATGCCAGCACTATAGTGTCACCCGCCTTCACATAGTAGTGTCAGTACCATTAGCACTACTATGTGAAGACGGGTGATATTATAGTGCTACCAATTGTATTTCCTGTTATCGTAGATCTGATATGCAAAACAATGTTAAATATTGACTATCGAATCACGGAAACTATAACGGTATAGTATCCTTAATATAGATCGGTAATAATGCAATGTATCATTTATAGAAAAAATACCACGAATGCACAAAATGGAGCAGTTATCAGACCAACAGTTAATGAGGGAGATCGTGTCTGATAACTTTAAAGCTTTCACAGAGCTTTACAATAGATATAAACATACTCTCTTTCAGTTTGTCATCCGGCTTTCGCACGGCGATTATTCGATGGCAGAGGAAGTTGTGCAGGAGACATTTATCATTATCTGGGAGAACCGGAAGAAGATTGTGGTTGAATTTTCATTTCAGGGTTATCTGAAAAAGGTATCCCGTAACCTGTTCCTGAAAGAAACGGCAAAACGTATTCAGGAACAATTGATGATCTCACAGATAGAGAATGTCAGGGTAGCCGAGAATTGTGTGGAGGATGAAGTCGAGTTGAACCTGTTGCTGGAGGAAGTGGAGCGTATCATCTCCATGTTGCCACCCGCCAGACAAAAAGTATATCGTTTGAAACACATCGAGCATCTTTCGCAAAAGGAGATAGCCAGCCTGCTGGGTATTTCGGAAAACACGGTGGAGAGTCATCTGAAACAGTCGACGAAGTTCCTTACCCAGATGCTGAGAGCGAACAGGGGTGACCTGCTGAATGGCATAGCTTTATTACTTTATCCTATTTTTTCATTCTTATTTTAAAGAAATAACTATGAGCAGACAGATTGAATTATTAGATAAATTCTACGACAATAAAGCTACCGAAAGTGAGAAACGTCAGTTAGCCGGGCTGTTGAATGATCCAGACAGGTGGACGGATGATTTTGATGAAATATGGGATCATTCCTTCGGTCATATGCCTGATTCGGCAGACGAGCGGATTTTTAAGGCTATCACAGCAACGGCCAATCCTGCAAAGATAAATATCAGAAGGTTTTTTATGCGTATGGCTACCTGCGCGGCAGTTTTCGGTGCCGTTGCCATATCATTGTTCTATTGGAACGAAAACCGGTTGTTAACCAAATATAACGATATGACCGTAGAAGTAGGTCACGGACAAAAGTCGGACATTTCCCTGCCGGACGGCACAATAGTCCATCTGAATGCCGATTCCAAACTGCGTTACGGCAGTCATTTTAACGGGAAACAGCGTCAGGTAGAACTGACCGGCGAAGCTATTTTGATGTAGCAAAGGATGCCCAATCTCCTTTCATTGTAAAAGCCGGCGATATTCAGGTACGTGCTTTGGGGACTTCATTTAATGTCCATGCTTATCCTGATGATGAAAATATCACGACTTATCTGGCAGAAGGTTCGGTTATAGTTTCATCGCCGGACCAGTCCTTTAATTTAAGTCCGGGGGAAGTGGCTGTTTATTCGTTGGCAGATACCCGGATGACAAAGAAACAAGAGGAGGATGATCGGTTGTTTATCGCCTGGATGAATAATGAAATGGTATTCAACGATGAGCCGATCCTGAATATTATCAAACTGCTGGAGCGTAATTATAATGTGAAGTTTGAGATTAAAAGCGATAAACTGAATAGCGTTACTTTCACTGGTACACTGAAAAATGCCAGCTTGCAATCAACACTATATGCTTTGCAATTTACATCTTCTATCTCTTATAAGAAAAAAGATGACGTGATAGAACTCTATAGTGATTAACCTTTTAAATTTTATCGATATGACGTAGAAAAAACACATGTATGCAAAAAGGGAAAGTGCTTGCAACACCTTCCCCTTCATTAGTCAATCAAGAGAGTTGAATATTCGCAAGTAGTCACTCTCTGGTAATTAACCATTTAATACTACACAAAAGTATGAATAAAAAATCAGAAACTATTTCTTCCTTTATTCAAAAAAGAAAGATTATGAGAAAAGTAGGGGCTATATGTTTGTCTGCCTTTCTCACAACTTCAGTATTTGCACAGGTAACTGTCAACGTAAAGCAACAAACGATCAAGCAGGCGTTACGTACAATTGAAAAAGTAAGCGACTATCGTTTCTTTTATAGTAACCAACTTCCGGATTTGGATAAGAAGGTAACTTTCGAAGTGAATAACCAATCAATAGAAGCAACAATGAGCAAGTTGTTGAGCGGTACAGGTTTGGTTTACGAAAAAAAAGAAGATAACCAGATTTATCTGGGAGTAAAAGGAAGTAAAAGTGGCCAGAAAGAAAATAAGAAAATAACAGGGACGATTGTTGATGACAATGGTGAACCGGTAATTGGTGCAAATGTGTCTATCAAAGGGACAACGACCGGTACGATTACTGACATTGACGGAAATTTCAGCTTGGATGCAATGTCGGGGGCGACATTGCTCATATCCTATATAGGATATGAAACACAAGAAATAGCGATAGGTAATCAATCTGTGTATAACATAAAATTATTGGAAGATAGTCAAGCTTTGGATGAGGTCGTAGTGATCGGTTATGGAACGCAGAACAGGCAGGCCATTACCGGTTCTATTACGAAAGCGAATATCGATGCCTATCGGGATGTACCGACAAACAATATTATGGAAACGATTAAGGGATCTGTTCCTGGCTTGAATGTGGGTGGTACAAATAGAGCTGGTAGTGTGGCTGGTTTTAGTATTCGTGGTCAGAATTCTACCCGTGATGGAGGAAATAATCCGTTGATCGTATTGGATGGTGCTATCTACGATGGTTCGTTGGCTGATATTCCTTCAGAAGATATTGACAATTTTACGGTTTTGAAAGATGCCAGTGCAGCAGCTGTATATGGTAGCCGTTCTGCCAATGGGGTAATCTTGATTCAAACAAAGCGTGGACGAAGTTCATCTAATAAACCAGAATTTAACGTGAATCTTTCATACGGTATCAGTAATGAGTTGAAACGTTGGATGTTTATGATGCAGATGGATATATTCAAAAATTGTTGGATTACCGTATTGCGAATGGGATGGATGCTGATCCGGATAAGATAGCTATTTATCTGCAACCGGAAGAGGCTAAGAATTACAATGCTACTCCTGATCATCGTCCGACTTTTTCTGACCCGTATGATCAGTTCCGCCAAAATGCTTATAATTTGAAGGCGAATGTGAGTATTTCCAATAGTTCAGAATTAGCTACTTACTATATATCTGCAGCGTTGACCGACCAAAAAGGGGTTATTATGAATGACCGTTACAAAAACTTTTCCGGTCGTATTAATATTGATAGTAATTTGACCAATTGGTTGAAAGTTGGCATAAAAACAAACTATAGTATTCGTGATAATTCTGGAAGTGTACCGTCTTTAAACAGAGCAGCTCAATTTAGTCCATATGCTTCTTTATATGATGAGGATGGGCATTATATGCAATATCCGCAAACGATTTCATCTTTTATCAGTCCTTATTGGAGTATGGCAACAGATGATACTAACAAGAGTAATCATTTGGGAGCCATTTTAAATGCCAAACTAACGGCTCCGTGGGTGAAAGGACTTTCTTACGAAATGATTTATTCCAATACATTGCGTTGGTCTGAAAATTATGATTTCTATGATCAATATACGATTTCTGGTCAGAAATCGAATGGGCATGGACAACGGAAACTTTCTAATAACTACAATATGTTGTTAGATAACATGATTAAATATAACAACACATTTAATAAGAAACATAATGTGGATGTAACTCTTTTGTATTCTAGGGAGTATCGTACATGGGAAAGTACAAGTGCTTATGCGGAACAATTTGATAATTTGGTTTTAGGACATAACAAGCTGGAAGACGGAAAGGTACAGAAAGTGGATACTGGCGCAGGTGAAAGTGGTGCGATTGCTTGGATGGCACGTGGAACTTATACTTTTGATGGACGTTATTCTATTACAGGAACGGTTCGACGGGATGGATGCTCTGCATTTAGTCTGAATCGGAAATGGGCTACATTTGCTTCTGGAGGTTTGAACTGGAATATCTCAAATGAATCTTTTATGAAAGATGTTGAACCTATCAATAATTTGGCTCTACGTATTTCGTATGGTTCGAATGGTAACCAATCAATCGATCCTTATAGCACCTTGGCTAAAGTCGCTACTAGTAAATATCTTTTTGCCGGTGATCCTTCTTACTCCATTACACAGGGAATCAGTTCGTTTGCCCTGAATGATTTGGGTTGGGAGAAAACAACCGGATTTAATACCGGACTTGATTTCTCTATTTTGAAGAATCGTCTTTCTGGTAATGTAGATGCTTATTTTACAAATACGACGGATTTGCTATTTAGCTTGTCATTACCATCAGTGTCTGGTAAAACATCTATGTTGTCAAACTTAGGAAAGATTAAAAATAAAGGTGTTGAGATTGGATTACATTCTGTTAATATAGAATCGAAAGATTTTAGATGGACTTCCGATTTCGCTTTTTCTCTGAACCGTAATAAAGTAACTACTATTTATGGGGAAGATAATGATGGCGATGGAAAAGAGGATGACTTGATCAGTTCAGGCTATTTTATTGGTAAATCACTGGGTACTATTTATACTTATAAAGTAGATGGTATGTGGCAGCAAGAAGATAAGGACAATGGCACAATCATGTCGGGTATGCGGCCTGGTGATTATAAGTTACAAGATGTTGATGGAGATGGAGAGATTACATCGGATAAAGACCGTCAGTTTTTGGGGACTTCGAAAGAAAACTTCCGTTGGAGTTTGACAAATACTTTGGAGTATAAAGGATTCTCTTTAATGGTATATATTAACTCCATTTGGGGTGGAAACGGTTATTATTTGTCTGGAAGTAATACACCCTATTATGATGAGTATGTAAATACAGGTTTTTGTAATCATACTGTATTTGATTATTGGACACCGGAAAATACAGATGCCAAATATCCACGTTTGGATTACACATCAAATGCTCGTTATAAAGGAACAAAGTATGTAGACCGTAGTTTTATTAAACTGCAGAAAGTTGCTTTGACTTATGATTTGTCTCGCTTCGTAAAACCATATGGGTTTAATAATATGCGTGTGTCTTTGAGTGCGGACAACTTATTTACGTTTGCTCCTCATTGGGATGGGTTAGATCCGGAAACAAATGCAGGAGAAACGATTAATGCGTTCCCGTCTATACGTACATACCAAATGACATTAATGTTTAACTTCTAATTGTGTAGAAAATGAAATTAATTAAACAATTATTCATAGGATTGGCATTGGTAGGATCATTGACAGCATGTCATGACCTATTGGAAGAAACTCCCAAAGATTTCTTGACACCGGAAAATTCATTTGTTGATAAAGCCGGATTTGAATCAGCTTTGGCAGATATTTATTTGAAAATAAGAACTGATTTTTATTTGTATAGTGATGGTTGGGATAGATATGATTTAATGGGTGGAGATGTTGATTTGGCTTCGCTGACATTGTCTGATGGTGAATATAGAGAGTATTTTCATTGGAACACGATGAATAAAGATAGTGGTTTCTCTAAAAAATGGTGGAGTAGTTTTTATTCATATATATTTAGTTGTAATGTGATTATAGACCGTGCTGAAAATCCGAATGTGCGTTGGAAAGATGAACAGGAGAAAAATGCGATTGTCGGAGAAGCTAAATTCTTACGGGCTTATGCTTATCATTTTTTAGCCAATATGTGGGGGAATGTTCCTATTGTATTGAATGAGACAACCAGTCCCCGCTTTGATTATAAAAATTCTCCACAGGAAGACGTTTATAAACAGTGTAAAGAAGATTTGCTTTTTGCTGTACAATGGATGCCCGATATTGATGATCAGAAAGGTGGTAAGGCTTCTAATGTAGCCGCGTATCATTTGTTGTCGGAAGTTTTGATCTGTTTGAAAGAATATGAACAAGCTGTATATTATGCCACTAAAGCCATTGAACATCCTTCTATGAAGTTGATGACAGAACGTTTTGGTAGATATAAAGACTTCGAGTTTGAAGGCTATGATTATCTAGGTGAAAAAGAACCTTGGGGTGATGTTTATTGGGATTTGTTCCAAGATGGAAACTTCAATCGTATCAATGGTAATATGGAGACCATTTGGAATATTCAAGTTAAATATAATGCAGTTGGTGGTACTGATGATAGTGGAAATGGAATCAACTTTGAAAGATGGTGGGGCGGTGGCGACTGGTGGCGTCAAAAAGATGTTGACGGGGTTGTCAATTGGCTGAAGAATATTTTAGGGGGGCGTTCTGTGGGATCTGGCGGTTGTTGTGTAACAGATTATGCGGCAGATCAAATTTGGAATTACAAAGGTGACTTTGACCGTGATATGAGAAATTCCATCTACAATATTCAACGGGTATATTATTGGACAAATCCTGAAAGTCGTTTTTATGGTATGCCGATGAAACCGGAGGATCTTGGAGACAAAACCCAGACTTTTGCTATTACTCGTCCTCGATATATGAAAGCTATTGCAACAGAGCATTATGGAAGACAAAAGGAAAGTGGAAGCAATGAAATTCATGATGGTGGGCGTATTTATAAATGTTGGTATATCATGCGATTGGCGGAAACTTATCTTTTGCGTGCAGAAGCTTATCATTTGTGGGGGAAAAATAGTGAGGCTGCGGCGGACATCAATGCACTCCGTAATAGGGCACATGCAACATCGGTCACAGCTGCTGATGTGAATTTGGATTTGATTTTGGACGAACGTGCCCGCGAATTGTATATGGAAGAATATCGTATCAGTACATTGATGCGTATGAATAAGTTGACGGAATATTTGATGAAATATAATCCGCAAGTGATAAAGGAAGGTTATCAATTAGATGACCATTTGAATAAATTACCGATTCCGAGTTCTGAAATTGAAGCTAATAAAGAAGGAGGTTTGGTTCAGAATCCTGGATATTAATAATTAATTTAATATTTTGAGGGGATGTATTGAATACGCTTCTGTTATCCTTGGACTTATCTGAGGTGGTAGGGTGGTAAAAGGAATACATCCCCTTTTTATTAAAACCAGCAAAAACATGAATTTAAAATATGTATTATTAGGTGGAATGTTCATGCTATCGGCCAGCATCCCTTCTGTCGCTCAACAATTAGGACAGGATAACCCATGCTTGAAACTATGGTATAATACGCCAGCTGAGCGTTGGATGACGCAAGCACTTCCTATAGGGAATGGCACAATTGGTGCTATGGTATTCGGTGGGGGAGAGAAGGAGCATATACAATTTAATGAAGTCTCCCTGTGGAGCGGGAAGGTAGATGAGCTAAAGGATGAAAACTATGCAAATAGGATAGGTAATGTGCAAAATTTGTTGGTCAATGGTAAAATAGTAGAGGCCAATAACTTATTAAAAGATTTTTCTGTCCCACGGGAGCATTTTGGTGCATTTCAACCTTTCGGTGATATATATATTGAATTCAACCATGCTACGGAGATTAAAGATTATGTCAGGGCACTTGATTTGGAATCTGGTATCTTGTCGGTCTCTTATACTGCAGGGGGAACGAAGTTCTGCCGGGAATATTTTGCAAGTTATCCGGATCAAGCGGTTGTTGTCAGGATAACATGCGATAAAAAGAATCAGATAACGGCTTTAGTTTCCAAACAACCTGGTCAGGACAACGGTATCCTTTCTGTTGAAGGAAACGACCAGATCGTGTTATCGGGAGAAATGCCACAAAGCGGATTGAAGTATTGTTCCAGGCTGAAAGTGCTAACAGAAGGAGGTACTGTTAAGCCAGTAGCCAATGAAATCCAAGTAAAAGATGCCAATAGCCTTACCCTTTTCCTTTCAGCAGCAACCGACTATGCGATGGATTGGCCTGTTTGCCGTAATGGGATCGACCCAAAAGAAAAAACGAATAAAGTGATCCGTTCGATTGATAAAAAGCAATATAAGGAAATACAAAAGAATCACTTGAAAGATTACCAGTCATTGTTTAATCGTACAAAATTGGAATTGGCGAATCAAAAAGATAACCTGAAGCATCTTCCTACGGATAAAATGTTGAAGGCTTATACAGGTGGAAGCAAACCATTTATTGATCCGACAATTGAAGCATTGTTATTTAATTATGGCCGTTATCTATTGATATCTTCTTCTAGGAGCGGGTCGCTTCCAGCTAATTTGCAAGGTATTTGGAATAGTAAAAAGAACCCTTCGTGGGATAGCGATTATCATACGGATATTAATTTGGAAATGAATTATTGGTTGGCAGGACCAACCAATTTGCTGGAGTGTTTTGTACCATTGGTCGATTATGTTGATTTCCTGCGTGTTCCGGGAGGCCGATCAGCAAAGAAATATTTCAATGCAAGAGGTTTTTATGTCAATATATACACCAATCCTTGGGGATATGCCGAATTAAGGTGGTTATGGCCGGGGGCTAGCGGCTGGCTTTGCCAAAACTTATATGACAGCTTTTTGTATTCGGGCGATATGAAGTATTTACGTAATAAGATTTATCCGATCATGCGTGATGCGGCTCTGTTTTATTTGGATATCTTAAAACCGTATTACAAAACGAATAAGCTAGTTGTCACACCTTCCATTTCCCCGGAGACAGGTTTCTTTTTCACAGATGGAAACATATACCGGGTGAGTGCCGGGGCCGCTATCGACCAGCAAATTGTATATGATTTATTTATGAATACCATCGAGGCTGCTGGTTTGTTAAATGTCGATCAAAATTTGGTAAAGCAATTGTCAGAAACGTTGGATAATCTATCCTCTCCTATTCAAATCAATAAAAGTGGCGATTTGCAGGAATGGATTGAAGATTGGAATGCTCAATTCATGGAACACAGGCATTTGTCCCATTTATATGCACTTTATCCAGGTAAAATGATTTCTCCATTGACAACTCCGGATTGGGCGAATGCTGCTGAAAAAGCGATTTTCCTGCGTGGTGATTATAACCATACAGAATGGAGTGTTGTATGGAAAATAGCTATGATGGCAAGGCTTGAGAAAAAGGAAAAGGCCTATAGTTATTTGAAACACATTATAAGGTATTCTATTCTGGAAAATGAAGCGTATCCTAATCGTCAGGGAACTTATGAAAATTTGCTTACAAGTTCAGCTCCTTTACAACTGGATGGAAATTATGGTTATACGGCTGCTATTGCCGAAATGTTGTTGCAAAGTCATGTTGGCAATTGGAAAGGGGGATATATGGTTCACTTACTTCCGGCATTACCAGCCAACTGGCGTGATGGTTCTGTAACCGGATTGTTGGCAAGAGGCGGTTTTGAAGTCTCGATGAAATGGCAAAACGGGAAACTGTTAAAAGCGAGTATACACTCTAAACAGGGTAACCCACTAAAAGTAGCTTATGATGGTAAAGTGATTGATTTTGCTGTAAAAAAGGGATCTACTATTTTTGTGGATGGGAATTTGAATCAATTAGGTGTATCGGACAAATAGAATAATAAAGAAAAGAGATATCATGAAAAAAGTAAACGTATTATTGTGTGCCTTGTTGCAGCCGTTGTGGCTTTGTGCACAAACGGTGTTGCCATTGGCAAGCCCTTCAGACAAGTTGAAGGCGGATATTCAGGTGAATGAAAAGTCGGTACAAATCGCTTTGTTCGACAAGGGAGGGAAGGTTGTGGAGGTGAAAACTTTGCAACTGGAGCTGGATAAAAACATATTGGCGGAAAACTGGCAGATAGCTAACCAGACGAGGACTTCGGTCGACCAGACCTGGCAACCGGTTTACGGGGAACGGTCGCTGGTGACAGACCGCTACAACGAATTGGAACTGTTGCTTCGTTCCGATGAAAACCAAAAGGAAATGACGATGTTTGTCCGCTTATATGACGAGGGGCTTGCTTTTCGCTATGCCTTCGACAAGCTGGATTTCTGGAACTGTACGTTGGTGAATGAGAAAACACAATTTTTGTTTGCGAAAGATTGTGATACTTGGGTGACTGGCAATGCACAAGGAGCTTATTCTAAAACGAAACTAAGTGCATTGAAAGGCGTAGGAGACCGTCCGCAGGTAATACAGGTAAACGACCGGAAGTTTGTGGCAATCGGCGAAGCGGCCTTGGTGGATTATTCCCGTATGAAGCTAGGTAAGAGTGAAACGGGAATCGGTGTACAATCGGTTTTGTCAGGTAAGGTAAATCTTGATTTGGCGGGTTATCGATCTCCTTGGCGTTATGTGATGGTGGCCGATCATCCAGGGCTGTTGGTACAGAACAATTATTTTGTCTTGAATTTGAATGAACCTAACCAAATAGAGAATACGAGTTGGATCAAACCGGGGCAGGTGATTCGTGAAGTGACATTGACTACAGCCGGAGGATTGGCTTGTGTGGATTTTGCTGCAGAAAACGGAATTGAATATGTGGAGTTTGATGCCGGTTGGTATGGGGATGAGTATAATCCGGAATCGGATGCATCGACTATAACTGTCGATCCCAAGCGCTCAAAAGGTCCGCTGGATCTTCATAAAGTGATAGAGTATGCGAATCAGAAGGGGATTGGCATTATTTTGTATGTCAACATGAAAGCTTTATCGAAACAATTGGATCAAATACTTCCTTTATATAAACAATGGGGAGTAAAAGGCTTGAAATATGGCTTTGTCGATGTCGGCGACCAATATTCGACAGCCTGGCTGCATCAGGCCGTTCGTAAAGCGGCCAAATATGAACTCATGGTCGATGTTCATGACGAATACCGCCCTACCGGTTATTCCCGTACCTATCCGAACCTGATTACGCAGGAAGGTATCCGCGGAGATGAGGAAAGTCCGAACTTGAATCAGGCGATTTATACATTGTATAACCGTATGATTTGTGGAGCCGGCGATAATACAAACTGTTTTTTTGCCGAACGTGTGACGGAAAAGATGGGCGGTCGTGCGGCTCAATTGGCTAAACGTATTGCTATTTACAGTCCCTGGCAGTTTATTTTCTGGTATGACCGTCCTTACAAGGCTCCGGCACGTGACGGAGGTGCCGGTTCAACCGAATCGGTGATTAAGACGGATGCCATAACCGACTTTTATTGTTCGATTCCTGTTGTATGGGATGATACCCGCTTCTATGAAGGGGATATGGATTCGTATGCGGTAGTTGCCCGCCGTTCGGCATCCGACTGGTATGTCAGCGTCCTGAATGTCGGCGATAAACGGCAGGTTACCATTCCGACAGATATGTTGAAATCGGCATCTCGTTATAAAGCGACCTTGTATTACCAGCCGGGTAATAAGAAAGATGTTGTTCGCGTAAAAGAACTCAAATGGCAGGAACAAGACCATTTGACGTTGGAAGTGGAAGGCGATAGCGGATGTGTGTTACATCTTACGCCCTGCAAACGGGTGGAAAAGAAGTAATAATCCACGTAAAAAGCAACTATTTACTATTTTTTATAGTGATGGTTGCTTTTATTTTTGTGCTGAATGTAAAATAGTAAGTATATAAAAAGGATAGATAGATTATGAAGTTGAAATATCTACTTTCTGTGGTAGCTCTTTGGTTGGGTGGAACTGTCTTTGTATATGGGGCGGACGAATCTCATGATTCACCGACAACGATTACGGTTAACCCCGGAACCACCTCTTTGCAACAGGCCATTCGTAGAGCTTCCGGGCTCACGGGGGATGTTGTCATAGAAATGAAGGGAGGCGAGTATCGGACGGAAAAGACCATTGAAATAGGGCAAGGAGCTTGGAACTCATTACGGATCAGGAGCCGGGCAGGGGAGCATGTCTCTGTTTCGGGAGATAAGGTGATTCCTTTGAACCGGATAAGGCCGGTGAAAGACAAGAAAGTCTTGGCCCGTTTGCAGGAGAGTGTTCGAGGGAAGGTTATGGAGGTCGATTGCCGGGGTATTGTGGATACATTGGCGAATATTCACCCTTCCGGTTTCGGGCGTAAATCGTTGCCTTCGTGGTCGGAGCTGATTGTTGATAAGGAACCGCTCCATCTTTCACGCTGGCCGAACGATTCAATGGCGTTGATCGGGCGGGTGGACGTGTCTGGTGGCTTGGAAGATAAAAAAGCCGGACGGTTACCTGTATTCCATTATCAGGAAGAACGTCCGTCGCAATGGAAATCTACGGACAATATATGGATCGGCGGTTATTTCGGATATGGATATGCCGATGATATGATTCCTCTTCGGTCGATCCGCGCAGAAGATTCGACCATCCATGTGGGAATGTTTACCACTTACCAATTCTTTACGGGGGCGGATTTTCGCCGGTGGTTTGCCTTGAACCTATTGGAGGAAATAGATCGGCCAGGCGAGTTCGTGATGGACCCGTTAAGCCGTAAGTTTTATTTTTTGCCGGATGGGGAAAAGTCCTCTAACGTATGCTTGACTGTTTTGGAAACACCTGTGATAGCGATCGAAGGATGCCGTAATGTGACTATCGAAGGGATTACGATTGAAAATAGCCGGGGTATAGGTGTTTATATGGACAACACGGAACATGTCGTGGTACAGGGATGTACGATCCGTAATCTCGGTAACGTGGGTGTCTGTATCGGGAAGGGGACGGATTCTTCGGAGAAACAGAGTCCTCTCCACAAGCATGCCATGGAAGCCGGTGGCGAATTGTGCGGGCGCGTGATCGGGGATATGATGGGAAAGATTTATGAAAACACGGTGTTGGATAGGCAAGCGGGAAAGCATAATGGCGTGAAAGATTGTTATATCTATAATACCGGTGCCGGGGGTGTCAGCCTGGGAGGCGGGAATCGTCTGACGCTGGAACGTTCGGATAATTTTGTGGAGAATTGTAAGATATCCCGATATAACCGTATTGAAAAGTCATACCGCCCGGGTGTTTGGATGGATGGCGTAGGAAACCGGGTTACCCGATGCGACATATCGGACGCTCCCAGTATGGCTATTTTGTTTCATGGCAATGAGCATGTAATTGAATATTGCGACATCACGCAGGTGTGTCAGGAGGTAGACGATCAAGGGGCTATTTACTATGGTCGTGATCCGTCGGAAAGAGGAAATGTGATTCGTTACAATTATTTCCATGAGTTGAGTCCCCGTCATCGGGTGACAGCCACCTATCATGATGACGGAGCCTGTGGAAGCGAAGTCTACGGAAATATTTATTTTAAAGCAGGGTCTCTGCCTGTATTGATTGGCGGAGGGATGGACCATCATTATTACAATAATATTTTCATCGATTCGCCGACAGCTATCCATATAGACAATCGTTTGCAGAATTGGGCGAAGAGTATGCTTGACAAAGGAGGAATTTATGACGAGCGTTTTCAGGCCGTTAATTATACGCAACCGCCTTATAGCGTGGCTTATCCCGAACTGGTGAATTATTGGCAGGAAGACCCCGCTTTCCCGAAGCGGAACCGGATTCATGGAAACCTGTTTTATAAGGTAACGAATGTCCTACGTGGCAATAGCCAATGGGGCGAGTTCTGGAACAACTGGACGACCAATGAAGATCCGGGATTTGTAGATGCTTCCGACCCTTTGAAGGGATTTAGGAAAGGGGCGGACGTATTTAAGCGGATCAATGGATTTGAAGAGATTCCTTATGATAAAATAGGTTCTACGCTTGAATAAATGAAGTTGTCGTATGAAAAAAATAGTCTATATGAGACGTGTATTTTTGAGTTGTCTGTTATTTCAACTATTGTGTGCTTGCATGTTGTCGGCAGAGATCACCACTTCCATGGAGAAAATTTGTCGCCACTATGGAATTCTCAATGTGCAGCTACGGGATATTGAAAAGCAATCGGGACATCCCTCCATTGCTGGCATGAAGAGTATCTGTGAACAAGTGACAGCCGCTTTTAATCAATCGGATGATGGGGCAAGTGACGGGGAGAGCATGAATACGGGCTATTTGGCGGATGTAAAAGAGCAATTGTCTAGGAAATATCCTCAAAACAGGACGATTAATTTTGTGTTTCATGGGCATAGCGTCCCTAGTGGCTTTTTTAAGACCCCGGTTGTAAATACGTTGTCGGCTTATCCGCATTTGTTTTTTCATTCGCTAAAAAATAAATATCCCTATGCAGTTGCTAATGTAATAACCACTTCTATTGGTGGAGAAAACTCTGTTGCCGGTTGTAAAAGATTTAAGAAAGAGGTCTTGTCTCATCATCCGGATGTTGTGTTTATTGATTATGCCTTGAATGACCGATATGTAGGATTGGAAAAAAGTGAAAAAGCATGGCGTAAAATGATAGAGATGGCATTAAAGCAAAATATAAAAGTTATCCTACTGACACCGACGCCGGACTTGTCTGAAAAATTACTGGATCCTTTATCTCCTTTGGTAAAACATACTGCAATGATTAAGAGATTGGCAAATGAATATCAAGTTGGATTGGTAGACAGTTATGCTTGCTTTCAGGCTTTGGAAAAGGAGGGCAAAAGTATCAATGACTATATGAGCCAACAGAATCATGTAAATGCAAAAGGGCATCATGTGGTGGCTGAAGAAATAATGAAATATTTTTAACGTATTCGGAACGTTTGGGGTGTCGAGAAAAGATAATAATAAGGAATAATATCATGAGGAAAATTCTATTTTTATGGTTGGCATTGCATACAATGCTGTGTGCTTGGTCACAAAAGAAAGTTGTCAACCGGATAAAGCAGGGAGAGAAGCAGACGATTGTTGTTTACGGGACAAGTCTTTGTGCACTTCCTGACGGTACACTGACATGGCCTGCCATGTTACAAGACAGCATCAATGCGATTTACCCAGATGCCGTGGAGGTGATAAACTCTGCCCGCAGTGCAATGTGGTCGACATGGGGTGTTCAAAATTTGGACGAGAAGGTGTTGTCGAAAAAACCGGATATGGTATTGATTGAATTTGGCATGAATGATGCCTATTTGCCTTATCATACCTCTCTGGAGGTTTGCCGTATCAATGTCGAATATATGATAGACCGCATAAAGGAAGCGAACCCGCAGTGCGAAATTGTTCTTCAAATTATGAATATGCCGATCCGGGAGCATTTGGAAAAACGACCGCATATCAATGCATATTATGATGTTTACCGTAAAATAGCCCGTAAAAGGAAATTGAAACTTATCGACCATTATGCGTATTGGACTGGCATATTAAAACAAGGCGAAGAAGAGTTCCTGAAATATGTGCCGGATGGTATACATCCCCGGGCGTTGGCATGGAAAACGTATACGGTACCTTTTATCTTGAAAGAATTGGGTATAAAGTAATCCGGAGAACCGATGCCTCTTCAGTAGCATGCCATGGAAGTCGATGGTGTGAGGGGTAAGATATACGTGAGTTTAGGATAAGTGAAAAAGTCATTTCAGGTAATGTGTATTGTTTTGTATCAAAAAAGTAAGAGATGAATTATAGAAGTCGTAAATTGTTTTGGTCTTGTGCCATTTCCTTTTTGCTCATCTTCTCGTTTGGAGAGTTGAGTGCCCGGGACAAACAGGTAAAAACGCCCGTTGATTATGTCGAACCTCGTATCGATTCCCATAAATCACGTTGGTTTTATTTTTCTTCGGCTAGCCGGCCCTATGGAATGGTTAGTTTAAGTCCGGATACTTGGGTGAAGGGGAGTTGGAACTCCGGATATTTGTATGACTCTACCGAAGTGAGATGTTTCAGCCATGTTCATTGTTGGCAAATTTCGGGTATTCCGGTGATGCCGACAACTGGTGATGTGGAAGGGCATAAAGGCATGGAAGCTTGTAAATCCCGTTTTTCACATGATACGGAAATAGTCAGGCCCGGGTATCATAAGGTGATATTGGACAGGTATGGCATAACGGCGGAACTGACCTCGACTTCCCGGGTGGGGATGCACCGGTATACGTTTCCGAAAGGAGAGACTGCTAATATTTTACTGGATGTCGGGGCCTTTTTGGGGCATGGAGCCATGGAGAAGGCGGCTATTCGGAAGGTATCGGACAAAGAGGTTGCCGGATATGCTGTAATGGCGCCTACCATGAGGCGGAAAAAGAACTGTACGGTCTATTTTGTCGCCCGCTTCAACCAACGTATGGATGAATTTGGCGGTTGGGAACAGAAAGGGAAGGAAAAGCTACTGACCGGCAAACAGGCATTGGAAGGACAGCATGTGGGCGGTTATGCCCGTTTCAAACGGTTGGGAAAGTCGCCTTTGCTGATGAAAGTTGCCTTGTCGTATGTGGATGAAGAGCAAGCCCGCTTGAATTTGGATACGGAGCTGGATCATTGGAACTTCGATCGGGTGGTCAAGGAGTCGTATGCCGAATGGAACCGTGAACTGGGAAAGATCAAAGTCGAAGGGGGTACGGAGCAGGAGCGTATCAAGTTTTACACCGACCTGTGGCATGTTTTGTTGGGACGTCATACCTATTCGGATGTGAATGGTAAATACACGGACAACACAGGGGATAAATCGTTGGTTTGCCAAGTCCCGTTGGAGAACGGGGTACCCACACGGACGGTATATAACTCAGACGGTTTGTGGGGATCGGAATTTAACTTGAATATTCTCTGGTCTATCGCTTATCCCAAAGTAATGAGCGATTTCGTGTCGACTTTGGTCGGCTACTATCCCACCGGTGGCTTGATTGCCCGTGGACCCAGTGGTGGAAACTATACGTATGTCATGGTGGGCGACCAGGCAATCCCGTTGATTGCCGCTGCTTATAATAAAGGCATACGTGATTTTGATTTGGATGCCGCACTGGAAGGTAGTATCAAAAACGCCGAACCGGGTGGTATACGCGACCATGCCGGATATGAGACGGAAGTGAACGACTATATGACGCATTATGTTGAAAAAGGTTTTGTTCCTGAAGGAATAAAGGGCAATGGCGGTCATCGGGAAGGATGTGCGATGACGCTTTTCTTTGCTTACCAGGATTGGTGTTTGTCCCAATTAGCCAAAGGAATGGGGAATGACAGTATATACCGAAAGTATTATAACCGTTCATTTAATTACCGTTACATGTTTGACCCTCAGGCTGGCTGGATGAGACCTCGTATGAAAGACGGAAGTTGGTTGAAAGATTTTGCACCGGTGGGGGAAGGGTTTAACATGCCGGGATTCGTAGAGAGTAATGCCGCTATCTTTACGTATTATGTGCCGCAAAATATGCCGGATTTAATTTATTTGATCGGAGGAAAGGATTCGTTTGTGAACAAATTGAACCGGCAGTTTGAGTTGGCTGCTCCTACTAATTTTATTACTCCACATGGAAGCCATGCTCGTAATTGGGTCGATTATGAAAACCAGCCTTCCTTGCATATGGCTCATTTGTTCAGCCATGCCGGTGCTCCCTGGCTCACCCAGTACTGGGTACGAAGAATCAAGCAGGATGTGTTTGGTGATATAACCCCTTACGGAGGCTATAACGGGGATGAAGACCAGGGACAGATGGGAGCTCTGGGTGTTTTGATGGCAATCGGTCTGTTTGATGTACAGGGAGGAGCCTCCGTGGAACCTCGTTACGAAATAACTTCGCCTGTTTTTGACAAGATAACCATTCAGCTGGACAACCGGTATTATCCGGGGAAAGAGTTCGTTATCGCGGTTAAAAACAATTCAAAAGAAAACGTTTATATACAATCGGTATGTCTGAACGGTCAGGCTCTGAACAGTTTTCACTTCCCTCATTCCGAATTGGTAAAGGGGGGACTACTGGAAATTGAACTGGGGCCTGAGCCGAATAAGAATTGGGGAAATTAAGTATTTATAAATGATAAGATGAAAATAAGATCAGTATTATTGGCGATCGGCTGTTGTTGCCCGTTGGCATTGTACGCTCAAACCAAGTTCGAATCACAAAAGATATATCCTGCTAAAAGAGAAATCTATAAAAAAGGCTGGATTGACTTTAATAAGAACGGCAAGAAAGATATTTATGAAGATCCTGGACAAAGCATCGATAAACGTATTGATGATTTGTTGTCACAAATGACCTTGGAGGAAAAAACATGCCAACTGGCTACATTGTATGGCTATAAGCGGGTTTTGAAAGATGATCTGCCAACACGTGAATGGAAAAATGCAATCTGGAAAGATGGGATTGCCAACATCGATGAACATTTGAACGGGCTGGTCTCTACTCAATATTCTTTTCCATACAGTAGGCATGCTGAAGCGATTAATGAGGTACAACGCTGGTTTGTGGAAGAAACGCGTTTGGGAATACCTGTCGATTTTTCGAATGAAGGGATCCATGGTTTAAACCATGATCGCTCCACCCCGCTGCCAGCTCCTATTTCTATCGGTAGTACCTGGAATAAAACATTGGTGCGTGAAGCCGGACAAATCGTAGGAAAAGAAGCAAAAGCTTTAGGGTATACGAATGTGTATGCGCCTATTCTGGATGTCGCCCGCGATCAGCGTTGGGGAAGAGTACTGGAATGTTACGGTGAAGATCCTTTTTTGGTAGCCCAGCTCGGGCAACAAATGGTAGAAGGTATCCAGGAAAAAGGAGTAGCATCTACGTTAAAACATTATGCTGTATATAGTGTTCCCAAAGGAGGACGTGACGGATATGCCCGGACCGACCCGCATGTGGCTATGCGTGAGATGCATCAGATTCACCTTTACCCGTACCGGAAGATTGTGAAAGAGTCGAAACCGATGGGAGTGATGAGCAGTTATAATGATTATGATGGGGTTCCTATTTGTGCTAGCCATTATTTTCTAACGGATTTACTACGTGGCGAATACGGTTTCAGAGGATATATTGTATCTGATAGCGATGCGGCTGAATATACGCATTCCAAACATAATGTCGCTGAAAGCATGGAGGAGGCTTATCGTATGGAAGTAGAAGCCGGTATGAACGTCCGGACCAATTTCACCGAACCTGAAACGTTTATTTTGCCCGTGCGTAAGCTTGTCCGCGAAGGCCGTTTGTCAATGGAAACGATAGACCGGAATGTGGCTGATGTCTTACGTGTAAAGTTTCAGTTAGGGTTGTTTGATACTCCTTATGTGGAGGATACTAAAGCGGCGGATAAAATAGTAGCGGCACCGGAGTCGATGGAGTTTGTAAAACGCATGGCACGCGAATCGTTGGTTCTGTTGAAAAATGAAAACCAACTTCTTCCGCTGGATAGGACAAAGCTGAAACGTATTCTGGTAACAGGACCTTTGGCTGTTGATACGACTGCCTATATCAGCAGATATGGGGCGCAGAATCTGGATGTTACCAATGTTTTGGAGGGAATTGGCAACGCTGTCGGAAAAGATATAGAAGTACTTTATTCACAGGGATGTGAGGTCGTGGATGCAACTTGGCCGGAAAGTGAAATAATCCCTACCCCTTTGACTGATGCAGAACAAGATTTAATATCCCAAGCGGTAGAACAGGCTAAATCTTCGGATGTCGTGATTGCCGTATTGGGGGAGGATGCAGCTCGCTGTGGCGAAAATAATTCTCGTACAGGTTTGAATCTGCCTGGGCGACAATTTCAGTTAATACAAGCATTACAAAAGACTGGCAAACCGGTTGTCTTGGTTTTAATTAATGGACAACCTTTAACAATCTGCTGGGAGGACCGGTTTATACCGGCTATTCTGGAGGCTTGGTTCCCCAATGCTTGGGGTGGAAATGCCATTGCTGAAGTATTGTTCGGCGATTATAACCCCGGCGGAAAATTGCCGGTCACTTTTCCTAAAACGATCGGGCAGATTGAATATAATTTCCCTTTTAAACCGGGGGCACATGAGGAACAAGCTTCAGAAGGACCGAATGGCTTTGGGAAGACGGCTGTTTATGGTGCATTGTATCCTTTTGGCTATGGATTGAGTTATACCACTTTTTCCTACTCCAATTTGGTCGTCACACCTGAGAAAGGACATACGAAATCTAACATACAGGTGACTGTAAACGTACCGAATACCGGTTCACGGGAAGGAGATGAAGTCGTTCAGCTATATATCAAAGATTTGTATAGCAGTGTCACTACGTATGTCTCTCAGTTGCGAGGCTTTGAACGCGTGCATCTGAAACCGGGAGAAACGAAAACAGTTACTTTTGTTTTGAAGCCTTCTGATTTGGAATTATTGGATATAAATATGAAGTGGACGGTAGAACCGGGCGACTTTATGGTTTGTATCGGTAGCAGTTCGGAAGATATCCGTTTGGAAAAGCGGTTTACGTTGGAGAAATAATTTAAAAAGAATGGATATGAAGAAAAGGTTAGCTATCGTGTGTCTTTCTCTTCTCTGTATGACACAAGGCTGGTCTCAACACACCTACCAGGCCGGACCTGTTGACATGGAGGTTGTGCAACGCGGTGATTCGGAGTTCCCTGTCGGTTTTTCGGCATTTTCGTTGGAGGGCCATTTTGTCTGGTGTGGTTCGGCTATCCGGGCGGAAGAGGATGGAAGATACTATCTGTTTTATTCTGCCATGGAGTCTGGGCCTGGGCAGCCGCCTTTTGTCGATGCCTGGCTGTTAGGGTCGAAGATAGGGGTCGCTGTTTCCGATTCTCCTTATGGGGGATACAAAAATATTGGTTTTGTCTATAATAAGGACGGCTATACTCCGGACCGGAGTTCGTGGGATGCCCAGACCGTTTCGAATACACATATCAAGCGCTTTAATGGGAAATATTACCTGTATTACTGCGGTTCGGTAGACCCGGGAGAGGATGCCCGTATAAAAGGGACGCTGAGTAAAAGGGACCGTATCCAGCAAAACCAGAAACTGGGAGTGCTGTGTTTTAACTCCATAAAAGAATTGCTGGAGGGTAAATATACCTGTAATGAACAACCGTTGCTTATTCCCCGTTCGCGGGTAAAACCGAATAATGTGTTGGAGCCGTCTCCGGAAGGAACAGCGGTGAAACCGGATAACCTTATCATGGTGAATCCGGCTGTCGTTTATTGTCCGACAAACCGGAAATATTTCCTTTATTTTAAAGGGAATGTCTATGACCCCGGCTGGCGTGGTGTGCATGGGGTGGCCATCTCCGATGAACCCGCCGGCCCTTTCCGGGTATTGGACGATAATGTCTTTGAATTTGAAACAGGCACGGCACAGAAGTTGAATGCAGAAGACCCGTATGTTTGGTATCACCGGAAAGACCGATGTTTCTATGCCGTCTTCAAAGATTTTACCGGAGGATTTACTCAAGGTAAGCCCGGTCTGGCTATCATGTATTCAAAAGACGGGCTTCATTGGGATTTGCCCGAGCACTCTTTATTTATGAACAAGGAGATTATCCTGAAGAATGGCGAACATGTCGATGTGGACCGTCTCGAACGTCCCCAATTGTTTTTAGATGAGAACGATGACCCTATAGTCCTTTATTCCGCCTGTTCCATCACTCCGTTGAATCAGAAGAAAGATGGTAGTTCGTTTAATATACAGATTCCGATAGTGAGGCAGCAGAATGCACCGCATACGATTTTAAATTGATGCTTGAAGAAAGGAAGCCCAAGAGTTGGGTAAAGAGTATAAGTGCTTTTGCCAATGGTTTGGGCGGTTCCCTGTTATGGGGAGTGAGGTTCATCTTGATATTTATGATGACCGCCTTACTGTAATGAATGTCGGAGAGCATGACGGAGACTAAACTCACAGAGCGACAGATGAAAATGCTTAATCTTATAAAAGAGTTACCGACAATCACCGCCAAGAAAATGTCGGAGACTTTGTCGGTGAGCCAACGCACAGTAGAACGCGATCTTTCTACATTAAAAAATAAGGGAGTCTTAATGCGTGAGGGTAAAGATAATGATGGCTTGTGGCAAATACTAATAACAATGGGATAATACACAAAATAAACTTGATAGTTATATTATATGCTTGACTAATTATTCTTTGCACATAATTTTGAGACAATCTGATACAAGTAGGACTATAGTGCTGCCTTATCCGGCACTATAGTCCTACTTGTATCAGCACTACTGTGCTACAACCGATTAGACCATATTGTCGCATCTCAAATCCGCTTTGTCGCATTTGTCAACAAATTGTCAACAAAAATCCGGACAAGTTGTGTAATTGCCTTGTACCTTTATTCGGTAAGGGCTCCGGAAGAAAAAGGCTATAATAAATTAGTCGAATGGAAAAGCAAATTACACATCTTTGTGGCGGGTACTATCGCTCGTTCAAGCAGTTTAAAATACATGTAGAAATGATGGATAATAATATGACTTTTTTGCAGGAATGCGCACGTTTTCTGCTGGAAACGCATGAGGAAAAGAACGAGTTGAAACAATGTTTCACGAACCTTTTTTTTGAAACTTATGGACAACAGATCGCCGGAAACTGCGGCTGTTCACACCTGATTTTCGATCATCAACTGATCCCGGTAAGACAACCGGAATTTTTAATCGACCTGATGCATGTTACCCTGAATTTAGGGGTAATAGATTGTTCTTCAGATCATTTAGGCCGAAATCTTAATGCCGTTTTCAAAACGAAATTCTCCTTGTCGACCTTCCAGAGAAAGTTGCGCGCCAATACCCTCAGGGAAAGTATACTGTATAAAAAAATCAAATCATACAAGGACAAATAACCGGTCTGTACATAAAATAATCAACAGTAAACAGTAAGTTAAAAACGGCCGTTTTTCTTTCGGATACCTTCTTTTTTACGGTCTTAGCTGCAATAAAATTATACTCTTTTGCCTTTTCCCGTTTACTACCTTTGCCTCCGTGATCTTTTAAACGATGAAAGAGGAAACCTTTATAAGAGTCTTTATATAAGATATTCTTTATATATTAATAAGAGTGTCCGGCCGACTGTCCCACGACTGTCCCAAAGGTTTCGTTTGTGTAGGGTAGAGTATTTGAAAATGAGAGATTTACGCAACTGTGGTGCTGTCCCGTCCCTGTCCAGGTGACTGTCCCAGCCTGTAACATGATTGTTTAACTTAAATCGTAAGAGATGAAAGATGAAGATTATCAGAGTGTTAACCCCGAAAAAAGAAAGAAAGGGTTTTTGTGCGTCCCCAATTATTGGCTGGACGACTTTTACTCCGATGAACCGGAGCGGCGTAACAAGGCACGTATTTACCTCTGTTTGCTGAAACATGTTTATTTCGCGGATGGCGAGATCGTAGTCAACGGGCAGAGGATGCCTTGCCGTAAAGGGGAGTGGGTGACCACCTACCGGCAGCTGGAACAGAAGACCGGGGTGGCGCGGACGACTATCAGCCGCTTGATCAAGCTGCTGGCAGAAGAGGGGAACATCCGTATACGTTACGACGGTCATTTTACCTTCGTGCAATTTCCTCCGGCAGGAGTTCCGAAAGATGTTCCTGCTTCCGACGGAAAAGAGCCGCCTCCCGCCAAGCCTGCGAAGCCTCGTACTCCGCCTGCCAGCCGACCGAATTATAACAGATTTAAAGATAAAGAATCATGAAAAACGAACAACCGAAAAACGCCGGACAACCGAAGACAGTCAGTGTCGCAGCCGGCAATTACATGAGTACAGACAATGGGATGCCTTCGTCCGAAGAGATGGAACAGGCCGTCGTATTGGCCATCCTGACGCAGAGCACTGCCATTTGCGAAGTGGGCAACCACCTGCGCCCGGAGATGTTTACCAATCCTGCTTATTGCCTGGTTTACCGGGCGATGCTGGCACTTTACCAGCATGAGGCGGATATCGATATGTTGAGTGTGGAGCGGGAGATGCGACGGATCGACCCGGAGCATGCCGCGCAACTGAACGGGTTGGCTTTTATTGCCGATGGCATGTTGAAGGTGCGCAATGCCCGTTTCATCAAGACGTATGCTGCCTGGGTGATCCGTTGCTGGGTGTTGCGGCAGGCCATTGCCGGGATGACTGCGCGTATGATTGAAGCGCGTGAACCGGGTGTCGACGTGATGGCGTGGCTCAATGCTTCGCGAAAGGACCTGGAGAAGCTGGAAGAGGAATTTGCCGTGCATAGCACCACCCGTACGGCGGCCGAAGTGGGCGACCGGGTGCTGGCGGAGATTTATGACGAGCAGGAGCGGCGTCGTGCAGGCGAGCAATTGCAGATCACTACCGGCATCGACGAGTTCGACCATTATCTGGGCGGACTTTACCGTGGCGAACTGCTCGTGCTCGCCGGGCGTCCGTCGATGGGGAAGACGGCGCTGGCCCTTCACATGGCGTTGGCGGCGGCCCGGCAGGGAAAGAAGGTCTGTTTCTTCAGCCTGGAAATGACCGAACGCCAGCTGATCAGCCGCCTGTTATGCACGTTGAGTGGCGTGGAACCGGACAAGCTGCGTTTTAAATTGATGGATGCCGGTGACCGGCAGCGGCTGGATAAGGCGGCAGCCGAACTGCGCAAGCTGCCTCTTTTCCTCAATTATTGCAGCGGTTGCGGGTTGGCGGAGATACGGGCGCGATGCATGGTGCTGAACCGCAAGCATAAGCTGGACCTGATGATCGTGGATTATCTGAACCTGGTCAACGTCAATGCCGACCGGGGAGAGGTGAAGGACACGATGGACCTGGCCCTGGGCGAAGTGGCGGGAGGATTGAAGACTGTATCCATGGAACAGAACGTCGCCTGCCTGGTCTTGGCACAGCTGAACCGTAACTGCGAAACGCGCACCGACCATATCCCGGTGATGAGCGACCTGCGCAACTCGGGCGAGATCGAACAGATCGCCGACAGCATTGCGATGGTCTACCGTCCGGAACAGTATGGCGAACTGAGTGATCCTGTTACCCGCGAATCATTTTATCATGTGGGCCGCTTTTTCGTCATCAAGAACCGTAACGGCGGCACCGGCGAAGTGCGTTTCCGTTACAACGACAGTCTGACACAGATTTATCCGTATAAAAAATAAGATCATGAACATGCAACAACTGAAAGCCGCCAATCCGATAGAACGGGTGGCGGCACGCTACGGAACCTTACTGCGTTCCGGAGCCAATTACAAGATGCTTTGTCCTTTCCATGACGACCATCATCCTTCGCTCGGCATCCATGTGGGCGGACAGTATTTCAAATGCCATGCCTGCGGGGCGGGAGGTGATGTGGTCGGGTTGGTGATGGGGCTGGAGCATTGCTCCTTTGCCGAGGCGGTGAAGCGCCTGGGCGGGGATAGCCGTGCCGAAGCGACCCCGGCAACCCGGAACGTACAGGAGCAGACGAAGCAGGCTGTGCCTGAGCCGACCCCGAAAGTGACTCCGGAAGTGACCCCGGAACAGGAACTTGTCCGGAAACGGGGGATGGAGGCGAATGTTTGTTTTTTATCCTCCCTGGTCCCCTGTGCTTCGGGCCATACGGAATTGTCGGCTACCTGGCTCGACTTCGGTGTGGCGCAGGCAACGGTGTTTGTACCCGATGACTATCGTTACCTGCGTAACCGTATCGTTTTTCCCATCTATAATGCGGCTGGCGGGTTGACCGGTTTCGGCGGGCGGCGTCCGATGGCGGCTTCGGAGGAGGAGCCTAAATACGTGAATAGCCCGAACAGCCTTTGGTTTGACAAGAGCCGGATGTTGTACGGTATCCACCGGGCTGCGGAGGCGATCCGCCGGGAAGGGTTTGCCTACCTGACCGAAGGGTATAAGGATACGCTGGCGATGCATGCGGGGGGGTTGACCAATACGGTAGCCTTGGGCGGTACGGCTTTTACGGAAGGACAGGCGGAGGTGTTGCGTGGCTTTTGTGGGCGGGCGGTCCTTTTGCTGGATAACGATCCGGCCGGGCGGTCGGCAACGGAGCGTTTGTTGGCGCAGCCTCCCGGCGGCTATCCCTGGACAGCCTGCTGTTGCCCACGGCGAAGGATGCCGACGAGTTGTTCCGCCGGCTGGGGCGTGATGGCTTTAACCGGTATATGCAACTGCTTACGGAAGAGGTGGGGAAAGGGGAGAAACGTCTGCTGGCCTTCTGCCTGAAATATCCCGAAGTCGCCTCGCATGTGGAACGGATGCTGGAGGAGGACGATCTGTCGTTTACCTCGGAGACGTATCGGAATTTATTGCATTTCACGGCGCAGGGTGTGGCTGTTTCCGACCTGCCGGTCCCCGAATCCCTGTTGGCGGAAATCCTTTCCGGTCTTCTTCCGGAGCTGCCGCTTCCAGCCGGAGTACCGGCATCCCTGTTGAGTGAAGAGGAAGGTACGGTCTGTCATGAATTGGCCGGACATTTCCGCCTGGAGTATTACGAAGAACGTATCCTGAGCGAAACCGCCTGCCTGAACGGACAGCTCCGGGCGGCAACGCCTGCCGACGGCTTCCGTCCCGCCTTACTGGCAGACCTTTCCCGCCATATTTCCCTGCTGGTCCGCCTGGGGGAAGACCTGCAGCGCACGCCGGTGGTGGAGAGGAGGTGGTTATAGTGAATGTTACCGGATGCTTCGCTTCACGCTCACCAGATGAGGCCTTTCATAGAACGCTTTGCGTTCTCCTGGGATTGCCGATACCGATTATCTCGCAAATACGACAAACAAGTAGAAATACCGACAAACAAGTACAACCGCCGACAGCCACCGACAATGGCGGACTGCGCCTTTCTGGCGGGGCGTATCTTTACGATGTAATATTACAAGAGAGAGTAAAACAGATTCAGTAACTTTTTAAATCGTAAAATTATGTCAGTAAAGTATCGATTGGTATTGCGGAAGGATATGACCAAAGGGGCGGCAGCGACGCAAAGTTGTTTTATGCAGCGAGCAGTTCGAATGGAATGTGCGACCTGGCTGGTTTGTGTGATATCATTGCCGACCGTTCGGCAGCTACCGCCGGTGATGTGAAGCTGGTGCTCGATGGGCTTCTGTTTGTGGTAAAGCAGAAGTTACAGGACGGGCAGACGATCCAGCTGGGTGACCTGGGTTATTTCCAGGCAGTGCTGGGGAGTAAGGGGTCGCCTACGAAAAAGGAGTTTACCACAGATTTGGTGAGGCGGCCGCGTGTCGTCTTCCGTCCGGGCAAGACCCTGTTGGAGCTGACCAAGAAGTTGAAGGTGGAGCGTATGGTGCTCGATAAGAACGAACCGGATTCGGGGAGTGGCAGCGGTGGCGGAGATCGTCCGGAAATAGAATAGGCATCGTAGCCGGGATGCAGTCTGTCAGCATCCCGGTGGTCCCAGGTGGCGGAAGATACAGGCTGCCTGTTTAGGCGTCAGTAGCTTACGCCCGGGTTTCCAGCCATTGGCTCTAAGCTGGGACAATAGTTCCTGGCTGATCCCTATCCAGCGGGCGAGTTGCCTGGAGGCACTTTCGGGTTTGACATGCGGGAAATAGAGGATAGCCAGTTCCTGGTAACCCCATGACCGTTCTTTCCCGTAATCGGATTCGGCAGTCTGTTCATCTGTATTCATAATATACTGTTTTTGGATGGTTTACTGTCTCAAATATAGTGAATTATTCTTTGAATGTCAAGCTTTATGCGATGTTTTATCCGGCTAAATTGAATTTTCCATGACAAAATATGAGTTTGTAAAACGTTTCCTTCCGGAAGCCGAAGTTGCGGAGAAACGGTTCCATCTGAATCCGGTCGTTATGTTGGCACAGGCTGCCATCGAGTCGGGATGGAATGAAAGTAACCTGGCGAAATTACATCGTAACCTGTTCGGTATTACCGGATATGGCCCGTCCAACGAGTTCTGGCACGGTTGCCGGGTGGAATTAGCCCCGCGCGGATTGTCTTTCCGCAAGTATCCCGATACGCAGAGTAGCTTTCTGGATTATGCCCGGCTGATCGTTACGGCTTATCCGGCCGCTGCCGCAGTCAGTTATTATCCTTCTGCTTTTGCGCATGAAATTGCGTACAGCAAATATATCAGCGAAGTAAACGGCGATAACCGGACCGCTTACTGTCATTTGCTCGACCGTCTGTCGGTTGCGATCGGCAAGCTGATCAAAGCACCGGTGTGTTGATTGTCTTCTACCAGTAAATTTTTATCGTATGAAAACACTTCGTATCGTTTGTAATTTCCTTTTATCCCTGGTGCAGGCCCTGTTTCCCCGTGGCCTGAAAGGGAGGCACAGCAGCCCAGGCGATCCCGTGGCTGGCGCTGATAGTACTGTTGTCGCTTCTTCTGAAGCAGACGGAGGTGGCACTGGCTGCCATCGGCGCGATCTTGTCGATCATTCGTCCGGGGAGTCCGCCGGGGACTCATACACCGCAGAATCCGCATTAGAGGAACCTCCTCCGGCAATCACGGCCGGCAATTTGATGGGGTGGCTGTTGATTGGAGCAGTGGCGTTGAAACTGTTCTGTTGATAAGGTATAGGGCTGCATGTATCCGAATGGGTGAATGCAGCCCTATTTGTACAAAATAATCCACTGAATTGGCAATTATATGCTATTTTTTGCGGGGGAATGGGGGACTAACTTTGTAATAATAATATACATCATGATAATTTATTTGGTAAAGAAGTAAGTAAATAAACTATTCAGATCGTTTTCGTACTGAATATTGTTATACCGATGATTCTAATCTTATGAGAGCGAGTGGAGAAAAGGGAAAGCTGAAGCCACAGGACGAGGTGGAATTATTTAAAAAGATTTATGTCGCTTATACCCCTGATTTAGTGGCTACAGCGGCACGCTATGTCAGTATGTCTGTGGCGGAGGACCTGGTGCAGGAATTGTTTTTGAAAGTGTGGAATCAGAAGCTCTTTTTATGTGTTAAGGCATCGGAACTTCGTTACTTCCTGTTTGCTTCTCTCAGAAATTCCTGTCTGGACGTGTTGAGACATGAAGAAGTGAAGCTTGGATATATCGATTACTATAAAAAGAACCTGGAAGTGGAGATCCTTTCCTGTTCCGACCAGCCTTTTTATTATGCAGAAGAAAATAATAACCTGGATGCTCTTTTCAGGGAAGTGAATAAATTGCCACCAAAATGCAGGGAGATATTTCTTGAATCTTATATTGACGGGAAAAAATCGGCAGAGATTGCCCGTGAGAAATGTATATCACAACGGACTGTGGAGGCACAATTGTATAAAGCCCTGAAAATGCTCCGCAGTGCACTGACCCTACTTAGTTTATTTTTTTCTCTTTTGAGTAAGTAAATACAGGATAAAGCACGTTTTGAGTATAGAAATGCAAAAATCATGGATAATAAAGAACATATCGATTTTGAGGAGTTGTTGATCCGATATCTTCAGGGTACGGCTGATGCTCAGTCTTTACAACAATTGCTGGAGGTTGTCAGGAAGTCGGAAGACAAGAAGAATGAACTGGCACGGCTGAAAGCAATTTATGACTCTTTGTCTGTACAGGTCGATGCATTGAAGTATCCGATAGATGCCAGCTGGGAAAAGATGAGGCAGAAGATAGATTCGGAAATACCTGCGACAAAGCTGAAAGGTCCGACAATCAGGAATATTACCACCTTGTGGTCGTATGCCGCAGTCTTTTTACTGGCTGTATTACTGGCAGGACAATATTTTTATTATCAGAATAAAAGTCTGCGGGCAGTACCCCAGGATAGCTATACCCGGTTTGTGGTGGAAAAAGGCAGTGGGAAAAGTTCCTTGTTCTTGCCGGACGGGACAAAGGTGCTGCTGAATGCCGGAACGACGATTCAGTATCCGACACGGTTTGATCAGAAGGAACGGACTGTCATGTTGGAGGGAGAAGGTTATTTTGAGGTGGCAAAGAATGAACAAAAGCCGTTTGTCGTCCGGCTGAAAGGATATGATATAAAAGTTCTGGGAACTGTCTTTAACGTTAAGGCTTATCCGGACATGGATTATTCGACTACTTCCCTTATTTCCGGAAAAGTGTTTCTGACTTCCTATGATACGGAAGGCGTTGTCTGTAACGAACAGGTCCTGCGGCCGAGCGAGACTGCCCGGATCGACAGGCAGAGCGGAGTTATTACGACCTATCGGGGAGATGAAGACTTCCAACTGGCTTGGACGAAGGGACTTTATAAATTCAAGGATAAGCCTTTCTCCGAAGTCGTAGCGGAGTTGGAACGTCTTTATGACGTCACGATCCTGATTGAAGATGAAAAACTAGCCCAGGCTATTTTACAGGAAGTTTTGTACTGGAGAATACTATAGAAAAAGTGCTGAAACCTTTGGGGCAGTATAATAAGTTCCGGTACAGGATGGAAGGACAGGTTATCCGTATTTACCCTAAATAACAATCCCTGATGTTTAACTTTAAAATAACAGAACCATGGAACCACCCTACTGATCAGCCTAAAGAAAAATTCGGGAAATGCGAGGCACCTCCCGAACTATTATTCATTTCAGTCCTTCCGGCAACGTCGGCAAAACAGTAACGGAAAGACTTCAAACTTAAAATAATACACAAAAATATGGAAAAATATCAAGAGTGGGGCTTTTTGTCCAGGGCGACCGCACCAAAATTCCTCTAAAAAGTTTATCATTGCAAAATGAATACCTCTAATTATTTTTCAGAAGTGACAGATCCTCGTGTAACAGGTCGCTGTCTACAT
>NZ_QSDP01000069.1:0-32528 GCF_003463685.1 Parabacteroides sp. AM58-2XD | reverse complement strand
GTTTAATAAGACTAATTTCAATGATGTCAAAGAACAATTTAATCCCCTTATTCCGGGATTATTTGATTAATTAATAACTCGTCCCGATTTTAACGGGACACTAGTGATACTTAATAACAAATCAAAGTTGCGATACCATGAATTCTAAACTTCTATCAGCATTATTGTTATGTGCAACTCCTCTTTTAGGTCAGGAGGTTCACATGAAGTCTGTAACAGAAAAAATTCCGACCTATCAGATCGGTGCCCCGGAAATCGATCCGATCTTCTTTACCGGCCGTGTTTATCAGGGAGCAGAAGGATATATTTATCCTTATCCCCTTTACGATGTCCTGACAGAAAAGCAAGTTCAGCAAGATTACAATGTACTCCGGCTGGACAATCAGTATGTCGACATTGCCATTCTTCCAGAGATCGGCGGTCGTATCTTTGCCGCCTCCGACAAAACCAACGACTATCCTTTCTTTTACACCCAAACAGGAGTAAAACCTGCCTTGATCGGTATGTTAGGTGCCTGGATTTCGGGAGGTGTCGAATGGAATATCCCCGACCATCACCGTGCCAGCAGTTACATGCCCATCAACTGGACAATGAAAGAAAATGAAGACGGAAGCAAGACAATTTGGGTGGGAGAAACAGAATTACGTCACCGGCTAAAATGGTCGGTAGGTGTATCGGTATACCCCAACCGTTCTTGGGTGGAAGCAAAAATCAAAGTGATCAACCCGACCCCGATGATCCAGTCGATGCTGTACTGGGCAAATGTATCCGTCCATTGTAACGATCAATATCAGGTGATATTCCCGCCTGATGTACAATTCGGAGCCGACCACCATAAAGTATACTTCACAAACTGGCCGATCGGAGAAGCAAACCTCGGCAGTGGGGAAAATGACGATTTATCCTGGTGGAAAAACTTTACAGGGAACTCCCGCTCTATTTTTGCCTGGGGAAGCGAAATGTCTTTCCTTGCCGGTTACGACTATGGAAAAGATGCAGGAACAGTACATGTGGCCAACCGCCATGTCGTACCCGGAAAGAAATTCTTCTTATGGGGAAACAACGCGAACGGCGAGATGTGGAACAAAATACTATCCGACAACGACGGACATTACCTGGAGTTGATGGTAGGCGGTTATTCCGATAACCAACCGGATTACAGCTGGATAAACCCGGGCGAAATCCGCGAATTCTGCCAAATATGGTATCCGGTAAAAGGTATCAAAGGTGTAAAGAATGCCACGAATGATGCAGCCGTAAACTTTGAACCGACCGAAGGCAACAACTATCGTGTAGGTTATTGCGCGACTACTTTGTACGAAAACGCCCGTGTTGTCGTAAAATATAAAGACCGGATAATAATGGATAGGCGGATCAACATCGATCCGGACAAATATTTCCTCGAACAGGTATCCGTGCCCGATCCGTCAGATCCCTCGACACTTTATACTGCACTTTACGATGCTGAAGGTAACCTGCTGGTCGATTACCGTCCGATCGTACAGGAAGAAAAACCGCTGCCTAAAGTCATCGACGGCACCAAACCAGTCAAAAAATATAAGACAAACGAAGAGCTTTACCTAGCCGGTCTCCGCGTCGACCAGTTCAACAATGCCCGTCTGGATTATATGGATTTCTATAACGAAGCTCTTTTACGTGACTCGATGGATGCCCGCGTAAATATCGAAGTAGGGAAACATTATATCCGTCAGGGGAAATGGGAGAAAGCGGAACAACATCTGTTACGTGCCCAGGCGCGTTTGTCTCACGATTATACAACGGTAAAGAACACGGAAGCGCTTTATTATCTGGGGTATCTATATCAGATGACAGACAATATCGGCAAAGCGACGGATGCTTATTGGGCTGCTACCTGGACTCCCGACTTCAAACATCGTTCTTTCTATGAACTGGCTGTCCTGGCAGTGAAAGACAAGGATTACAAGCGGGCTATGGACATGATTATCCAATCGCTTTACGTAGGAGGACGCGACTTACAGGCACTTACTCTCAAAGCATACATTCTTCGGATGCAGGGTAAGAAAGAGGAAGCACAGGAAACGATCCGTTATATCCAGCAGATCGATCCGCTCGATTACTGGAGTGCTGCCGAAACCAACTTATCCGTTTCACTAGGTGCTTCTTTCCTAAAAGCCGGAACGAATCATAACAGCAAAGGGATCATTGCCGTACAGGAATTGCTGGAGGTCGTGAACAATTACATGACAATCGGAGCCACAGAAGATGCACTGACCTTACTGAACAGTGCCATTTCTTTAGGTGAACCCTATGTTTCTTATCCGCTGCTTTATTATTACAAAGCATATAACCTGCTGAAAGGAAAGAATACAACAGAGTTCCAGGCTTGTCTGGATAAAGCTGCATCATTATCGCCGTTGAACAACTATCCTTTCCGGATCGAAGAAATAGTTCTTTTCACAACGCTATTGCAGGAAAGACCGAATGATGCACTCCTCCACTATCACCTGGGGAACTTACTCTATTATCTGGGACAAAAAGAGAGTGGTCTAGAACACTGGCTACACGCAACAGAGGCTGATCCTACCTTCGCTATCGCAGCGCGTAATGTTGGTTTCGGATACGGATGTCTGAACGACCTGGAAAAATCCATGAAGTATTATGACAGAGCAATCAATGCTAACCCGAATGATCCGTTATTACTAACAGAATCGGATAAAATATATGAGCAGGCGAATATTCCGGCAGCCCAGCGATTAAAAAGACTGGAATCCCATCTGAAAACCGTCATGAAACATGACGATGCCGTAATGCGGTTGCTTACGCTCTATAATGCCACAGCAAAATATGATAAAGCAATAAAAATAATGGATACCAGACATTTCCATTTATGGGAAGGCGGCGGACAGGTACACGACATCTATGTCGATTCGCATATGTTGAAAGGAATGCAACTTCTAAAAGGAAAACAGTATAAAGAAGCGATCCGGGAATTCGACCTGGCTAATCAGTATCCTGCCAATTTGGAAGTAGCTCCGTCTCTCCGGGGTGGTTATGAAGCCAAGGTATATTATTTATCCGGTATTGCATACGAAGCTATGAAACAAGCAGACAAAGCCTGGGAATGTTTCGAAAAATCTGCTGAAACACACTTCAGGGACCACCTGACAGATCTGAATTACTACAAAATAAAATCTCTCAGGAAATTAAATAAAAATGAAAAAGCTGATGCTGTTTTAAGCAATATGCAAAAAACACTGGAACGCATGCAACAAAACCTGATGGATTCATATGCTAAGTTCGGTGAAGCCAATCAGAACGTACAACAGAGCAATATCTCCTATTATTCCGGTCTGATACATCTGCTGCTGAATAATCCGTCGGCAGCAAAGAATGATTTTAATCAGGCTATTCAGCTGTATCCGGGAAATATTTGGGCTAAATTAATGAACGAGGATATTCGTTGAAAAATAGAGTCTAATCCAAATAAAAGAACGATCTTTCAGAACAATTGAAGGTCGTTCTTTTGTTTTATATAAGAATCCCCCAAACAAAGAGAGAAACGGTAACATTATTTTTATTATATTTACGACCGATTACAAATCTCGGGGAATGGAGAATACAACAGATTTAAAAGCATTCAATCAATTATTTACAGATTATCAGGGCCGGTTCATCCGCTTTGCTAATACGTATGTAAGGGATATAGCTGTTGCTGAAGACTTTACTATCGAAGCCCTGATGTATTACTGGGAGAATCGTCATTCATTGGAAAAAGATTCGAATGTGCCTGCCTATATTCTTACTATCATAAAAAACAAATGCCTGAACTATTTGCAGCACCTGCAGGTAAGAGAAGATGTCAACGAACAATTACTGAATCATGCCGAATGGGAACTGAATACCCGCATATCGACTTTGGAGGCCTGTGATCCCGGCGAACTATTTACTGCCGAAGCACAAGAAATAGTCAATAAAACCCTGGCCGGTTTACCAGAACAAACCAGAGTCGTATTCATTATGAGCCGTTATGAAAACAAATCTCATAAAACGATTGCGGAAACGTTGGGAATAACCACTAAAGGGGTCGAGTATCATATTTCCAAAGCCTTGAAAAAGCTGCATACCAGCTTGAAAGATTATTATCCGGTTTTCCTGTATTTATTTTATATAAATTAGTTGTTACAGTTCTTTTTCGAGGATTAACCGGTGGCGGCACTGAATGCCATTTTCCCAGATCGGTTCCGGATAATTACGTACAAAATAATCACGGTCCAACTCTTTCAGGTCAAAACCTTCCTGCTGGTACAACATCATGGGACCGGGAGCAGAAGTGCCGGTACAGACTTTCAACAGAGCGATTCGATTCGATCGCGCCCATTCATCAAAGACAAAGCGAAGCAAACGGCGTGCAATACCTCTCCGCTGGAAAGACTCACCTACGGCAAGATTCAATACTTCTGCCCCGTTTATAGACTGTTTCTGAACGACAATCACTCCTACGGCTTGTCCTTCACACAAAGCAACAAAACAATCGGATGCTTTCAGATAACGATCTACCAACTCGCGGTTCGGATCCGCTAACAGAAGCAAATCATAAGGATAGTCTGTCGTTTGTTCAATATGTATCTCCATATCAGGCAATTATTTCCACAATATTTCCGTCAGGATCAGCAATGGCCCCCTCATAAAAACCATCTCCCGTCGTTCGTGGTTCACCGAGTACTGTATAACCATTTTCACGAAACAGTTCTATCATACTATCTACCTTTTCCTTTGAACCGACAGAGAAAGCAAAGTGGGCAAGACCTATAAACAGCCCATCCCTCTCTTTTGTAATATCTGTCCGTTGCATAATTTCCAGGGAAGCACCTCCCTCAAAAGTCACAAAATAAGAAGCAAACCCTTTCTTGGGATTCACGTATTTTTCATTGCTTTTCCCATTAAAATACGTTGTATAAAATTCGCGGGAACGTTCTAATTCTTTCGTCCAAATCGCTATATGACTCAATTGCATATGATAATAAATGATTGGTGAAATACAAAGATAGACAAAAAAACCCGGACAGACATAACATCTATCCGGGCCTTTATAAAAATCAGAATAATATCTTATTTGCAGATACGGCAATCGGCACAACGTGCCAGTTCTCCACGAAAACGTTTTTCAACCAACTTATGCAGACGGTCTTTCAACGCATCCAGACGCACATGATCAATCACATCCGATGTAAAAGCAACACTCAGCATCATACGTGCCTCATTCAATGGAATACCACGACTACGCATATAGAACAAAGCATTCTCATCCAACTGCCCGGTCGTCATACCGTGCGAACATTTCACATCATCCGCATAAATCTCCAATTGCGGCTTACTATACATACGGGCTTCACGGGTAGCACAGAGATTACGGTTTGTCTGGAAAGCTGCCGTTTTCTGGGCACCTTCCTTTACCAGGATACGGCCGCTGAAAGCACCGACTGCATGATCGTTCAATACATTCTTGAATAGCTCGTTACTTGTACAATTGGGTACAGCATGCGTAATATGGCTATACGTATCCACTTGTTGCTCACGGTCCATAACGGACATTCCGCAAAGGGTTGTTTCTGCATATTCGCCGTTCAGTTCAATATAATAGTTGTTACGCGTAAGACCGTTATTCAAGGTAATACCGTTTACCAGGACATTGCTGGAAGCCTCCTGTTTCACATGGACCGAGGCAAAGCGGGAAGTGGAAATGCTGCTTTCTTCCAGATCATAGTAATCGAAGTAAGCACCTTCGCCGGCAAATATCTCAACGACCTGGGTAGCCAGGAATTTCACATCGTCTATACTATGATCGCAGATCAGCAATTTAGCTTCCGAACGCGGTTCCATAATAACCAGGATACGCCGGTTAGCCATCGCATCCACATCACTACGGAATATATTGATCAGCTGGATAGGACGTTCCACAGCCACACCTTCCGGCACATAAAGCACGAAACCATCCTGCGCCAGCATTGTGTTCAATGCGATTATACCGTCATGGCTACTTTTAGCAGCTTTTCCGTAATAGCGGGCTGCCACTTCCGGATATTTCTCTGCAAAGTTTTTCAAACCGCCGGCGTATACCCCCTCAGGTAAATGCGCTTTCGGCATCATCTTGTCATAAAAAGTATCATTCACGACAAAATACAAAGAAGTACTCAGGTTCGGGACATCACAACGGAATACGTCATAAGGATTGACCGGAATAGCCAGGCGGTTTATGTTCACCCCATAATCAGGAGCAAAAGCCTGCGCTACATCTGTATATTTATAATCTTCACTCTTTACCGAAGGAAAACCCAGGCGATCGAAATCAGCCAAAGCCTCAGCACGCGGAGCATTCATCACCGCAGCGCTATGACGGCACACCAGGTCCTCATACCGGGTAAAAAGATCGATATATTGTTGTTCGGCTCTCATCTCACTCATCCCCCATCTCTTTCTTGATCCAGTCGTAACCTTTTTCTTCCAGTTCGAGAGCCAGTTCCGGACCGGCTGTTTTTACGATACGTCCTTTGTATAATACATGTACCACATCGGGTTTGATGTAATCCAACAAACGTTGGTAGTGAGTAATCACGATCGCTGCATTTTCCGGAGTACGCAACTGATTGACACCGTTTGCCACGATACGGAGCGCATCGATATCCAGGCCGCTGTCCGTCTCATCCAGGATAGCCAGTTTAGGTTCCAGCATAGCCATTTGGAAAATCTCGTTACGTTTCTTTTCACCACCGGAGAAACCTTCGTTCACGCTACGGCTCGCCAGTTTGTTATCCAGTTCGACGATAGCACGTTTCTCACGCATCAGTTTCAGGAAATCGGTTGCGGAAACCGGTTCAAGACCGTTATATTTACGGTGCTCATTCAAGGCGGCACGCATAAAATTCACCATGCTTACGCCCGGGATCTCCACCGGATACTGGAAACTCAGGAAAATACCTTCACGGCTGCGGTCTTCGGGTTCCAACTCCAGCAGGTTCTTCCCGTTGAAGATCACCTCGCCCTGAGTTACCTCGAAAGCCGGATTACCTACCAGTACACTGCTGAGTGTACTCTTTCCCGAACCGTTCGGACCCATGATGGCATGTACCTCACCAGCCTTTACAGAAAGGTCGATACCTTTCAATATCTCTTTGCCATTCACGTTGGCATGTAAGTTCTTTATTTCTAACATATTTATAGTTATTATATATTATACTTCCCTTCTCCCGGCAGTTCCCCTTCCCGGATATAGGCAACAGATACGATAAGACGACAGTGTGCGTTCTACCTATGACACACCGTGCGCGCTAATGTAGAACGCATCATGCGTCATAGGTAGGACGCACTGCGCGTGCTAGCTTAAGCGCATGCCTTCGCCTTAGCTGAGTCATCCAACGCTTCCCTCCAGGGAGATGGTCAGCAGCTTCTGTGCTTCGACGGCAAACTCCATCGGGAGCTTGTTCATTACCTCACGGGCATAGCCGTTTACGATCAGGCCGACGGCCTCTTCGACGGAGATACCGCGTTGCTGGCAATAGAACAATTGTTCTTCGCTGATCTTGCTCGTTGTAGCTTCGTGCTCCACCACAGCCGTTTCATTCTGTATATCGGCATAAGGGAACGTATGGGCACCACAGGTAGAACTCAGCAGCAGACTGTCGCACTGGCTATGGTTACGGGCACCTTCCGCACGCGGAGATACTTTCACCAGGCCACGGTAACTGTTCTGGCTATGACCGGCCGAAATACCTTTCGACACGATCGTGCTTTTCGTATTCTTACCCAGGTGGATCATCTTCGTTCCGGTATCCGCCTGCTGGTAATTGTTGGTTACAGCAACAGAATAGAACTCACCGACAGAATTATCACCGGCCAGGATGCAACTCGGGTATTTCCAGGTAATGGCCGAACCGGTTTCCACCTGTGTCCACGAGATCTTACTGCCTTCACCTTTGCACAGGCCGCGCTTGGTCACGAAGTTATAGATACCGCCTTTACCTTCTTTATCACCCGGATACCAGTTTTGTACGGTCGAGTATTTCACCTCCGCACGTTCTTTGGCTACAATCTCAACGATGGCCGCATGCAACTGGTTCTCGTCGCGCATCGGAGCGGTACATCCTTCCAGATAACTTACATATGCCTCATCGTCGGCCACGATCAGTGTACGTTCGAACTGTCCTGTATTGGCCGCATTGATACGGAAATAGGTGGACAACTCCATCGGGCAACGTACGCCTTTCGGTATATAAACGAACGAACCGTCAGAAAAGACTGCCGAGTTCAATGCCGCAAAGAAATTATCACGATAGCTCACTACGCTTCCCAGATACTGTTGTACCAGGTCAGGATGATGCAGTACCGCTTCACTGAACGAACAGAAGATGATCCCTTTCTCTGCCAGCGTTTCCTTAAAAGTTGTCTTTACGGAGACACTATCCATAACGGCATCGACCGCCATACCGGCCAGTTGGGCACGTTCGTGCAAAGGAATACCCAGCTTATCGAATGTCTTCAATAACTCCGGGTCTATTTCATCCAGACTTTTCGGACCTTCCTTTTTCTTCGGAGCAGCATAATAGATTATGTCCTGATAATCGATCGGCGGAATATTCAGATGAGGCCATGTGGGCATCTCCAGCGTCTGCCAGTGGCGGAAAGCCTTCAGGCGGAATTGAAGCAGCCAGTCAGGCTCATTCTTTTTGGCCGAGATGATACGGACGGTCTCCTCATCCAGACCGCGATGGATCATCTCCGTATCTATATCAGTAACAAAACCATACTTATAGTCGCTGCTCGTTACCTCATTTATTATCTTATTCGAATCTTCCATATACATTTATATATATTATACATCTTGCCGGATAACAAACCTTCAAGATATTTACTCTTTTCCCCAAAACAATTTATCGAAGTAAATGGTTGGAATAATCTCTTTAACCGGATTATAATAGTTGGATTCCACCTTAGCCTGACGCGGGATCAGCACGGATCCCCTATCTATGCCTTCGAGTGCATTCAGTATAAGACTGACAAATCCTAACATAAAACAAAGCCCGACCACTCCTCCTCCCAGATGGTTCAGCACACTGAGGGGCGTAACTCCGACAACCCGGCTCATGATCTCACCAGCCAGCATGATCACTCCCACGATCAGCAGGAAACCGGCCACATAACTAAGTATGGTCACCCCTTCAGGCGGAAACCAGTTCAGGGCGACGATATATCCCTTCAACCAGGCTGCCGCCTTCGAACAAAAAAAGATGGCAACAACCAGGGCTATAAGCGAAACAACCTGTTTGATGACTCCATCAAACAGGCCTTTCCCAAATCCAATTCCTGCCAGACATACTAGTACAATGTCTAACCAGTTCATGTTTATAAAGTTTTCTTTATTTCAGTTTCTTCGTACGACTCGATCACGTCGCCGACCTGGATATCATTAAAGTTCGTAATATTCAAACCGCAATCCAATCCGGCCACAACCTCTTTCACGTCGTCCTTGAAGCGTTTCAACGATCCGAGTTCGCCGGCATAGATAACGATACCGTCGCGGATCAGGCGGATCTTGTTTGTACGCTTGATCTTACCTTCCTTAACCATACAGCCGGCAACCGTACCCACTTTCGTGATCTTAAATACCTGTTGTACATCCACATAAGCGGTAATCTCTTCCTTGATTTCCGGAGAAAGCATACCTTCCATAGCGCTCTTCACCTCTTCGATCGCATCGTAGATGATAGAGTACAGACGGATCTCAACGCCATCCTTCTCTGCATTACGGCGAGCCTGTACGGACGGGCGAACCTGGAATCCGATGATGATCGCATTCGAAGCGGCAGCCAGTACCACATCCGATTCGGAAATCTGACCGACAGCCTTGTGAATCACGTTCACCTGGATCTCTTCGGTAGACAGACGGATCAGAGAGTCGGACAATGCTTCTACGGAGCCGTCCACGTCACCCTTCACGATCACATTCAGTTCCTGGAAGTTACCCACAGCGATACGGCGGCCGATATCGTCCAGCGTAAGCATTTTCTGTGTACGGATACCCAGTTCGCGCTGTAACTGTTCACGGCGGGTTGCAATCTCGCGTGCTTCCTGCTCAGTCTCCAATACATTGAATGTATCACCGGCCTGGGGCGCACCGTTCAATCCAAGGATCAGAACCGGTTCGGAAGGACCAGCCTTTTCCACACGCTGGTTACGCTCGTTGAACATAGCCTTGATACGTCCGTGGTGTGTACCGGCCAAGACTATATCACCCATTTTCAGGGTACCGTTTTCAACCAATACGGTAGAAACATATCCGCGTCCCTTATCCAGGATGATTCGATGATGGAACCGACTGCACGTCTTGTCGGGTTAGCCTTCAGATCCAGCAGGTCGGCTTCAAGCAATACTTTTTCAAGCAGCTCTTCAACGCCCATGCCTTTCTTGGCCGAAATATCCTGGCTCTGGTATTTACCACCCCAGTCTTCCACCAGGTAGTTCATATTAGCCAGTTCTTCCTTGATCTTTTCAGGGTTGGCATGCGGCTTATCTACCTTATTAATAGCAAATACGATGGGTACACCGGCAGCCGAAGCATGGTTGATCGCTTCAATGGTCTGCGGCATGACGGCATCGTCGGCAGCTACAATAATAATAGCGATATCCGTTACCTTGGCACCACGGGCACGCATAGCGGTAAACGCTTCATGCCCCGGAGTATCCAGGAAGGTGATACGGCGTCCGCTGGCCAACTTCACATTGTAAGCACCGATATGCTGCGTGATACCACCGGCTTCACCGGCAATAACGTTCGCTTTACGGATATTATCCAGCAAAGACGTTTTACCGTGGTCGACGTGCCCCATCACTGTTACGATAGGCGGACGTGCTACCCAGTCTTCTTCGTTATCGTCTTCTTCGTCGGCATTGATGGCTTCCACCACTTCCGCACTGACATATTCAGTCTTGAACCCGAACTCTTCGACCACGATATTGATCGTTTCCGCATCCAGGCGCTGGTTGATTGAAACCATAATACCGATACTCATACAAGTAGCGATAACCTTCGTCACAGGCACATCCATCATGTTGGCGAGGTCGTTTGCCGTAACAAATTCGGTCAGCTTCAATACCTTGCTTTCCTGTTCTTCCAGTTCCAGCAATTCATGCTCGCGTTTAACGGCTGCATCACGTTTATCACGACGGTACTTGGCACCTTTATTATTCTTATTTCCCTTGTTCGTCAGACGAGCCAGGGTTTCTTTGATCTGCTTCTGTACATCCTCCTCGCTTACTTCGGCCTTAACCGGCTTTTTCAGACGGGGTTTGCCACGGTCGTCGCGCTGATGCTGATTAGCGGGACGGCTGTAATTCGTACCCGGAGTGTTGTTCACATCCACACGGTCCTTCTTGATACGGTTACGTTTCTTTTTCGCATCCGCATTAGCTTCGCCCGGTTTAACAGGAGCTCCCGGCTTCACCGGTGCACCCGGTTTGGCATTCGGATCTTTCGGTCCTTTATGGAATCCCGGTTGTCCGGGTCTGTTATTGTTGTTGAACTTTTCGCGTTTATCATCGCGTTCTTTCCGTCTCTCTTCCTTTGTTTTCTTTTTAGGACGAGTAGACTGGTTCAAGGCATTCAGGTCAATTTTGCCGGTTACCTTGATATTCGACTCGAACTTCGGAGTGTTCAAACGGAACAAGCTACTGTCTTCCGATTCAGCAGAAGTCTGACCCTCTGCGGCCGTTTTATTCACTTCTTCAGAAGAGCTTGTCGTCGTTTCCGGCTTCACTTTAACTTCCGGTTTTTTCTCTTCGATTCTTTCTTTTTCCACAACTATCTCTTTTACTTCTTTTTTCTCCACAGGCTTTTCAACAGGAGCAACCTCCTGTTTTTCCTGTTTTGCAGGGGCTTCTGCTGTCTTTTTTTCAGGAGCAGGAGCAGAAACGACAACCGGTTGCGGTTCTGCAACAGGCTGCGGTTTGACTTCCGGCTGAGGCTTAACGACAGGCTGCGGTTCAACGACAGGCTGCGGCTTGGCTACTACCGGTTCTTCTTTCACTTCAGGAGTCTCCTGAACTTTTTTATGCTGTCCGTCCAGGTCGATACGGCCTTTCGTTACGATTTTAGGCTTGAACTCTTCCGGGATCACGGTCTTTATTTCCGAGGTCTTCTCTTCTTTCACAGAAGCGGCCTCTCTCTCTTTCTCTCTGTGAGGACGTTCTACCCTCGGACGTTCAAAACCACCCTCAGGCAGATCCTTTCCAAACTCTTTTACGAGCAAAGCATACTGTTCATCACTGATCCTCGTGTTGGGATTTGCATTCTCCTCAACAGGATGACCTTTCTTGTGTAGAAACTCAACAACCGTGTTGATCCCTACGTTTAATTTTCTTTGTACTTGTATTAATTTTATAGGCATATCTAACTTTGTCGTAATACTTTATTCCTGACTTTCATCTTCAAATTCGGCAGATAAGATAGCAAGTACCTCGTCGACTGTTGTTTCTTCAAGGTCGGCACGTTCAATAAGTTCTTCACGGCTCAAAGCAAGCACGCTCTTGGCCGTATAGCAACCGATATTCTTCAGTGCGTCGATTACCCAGCTATCAATTTCATCTGTAAATTCATCCAGATAAATATCTTCCTCGTCGGCTCCTTCCACATCACGGAATACATCGATCGTGTATTCAGTCAACATACAGGCCAGTTTAATATTCAAACCGCCTTTACCGATAGCCAGTGATACTTCTTCAGGACGAAGATAAACCTCTGCCTTATGTTCTTCTTCGTTCACTCGTATAGAGGAAATTTTAGCCGGGCTTAATGCACGCTGGATAAACAGCGACGCATTGGATGTATAATTAATAACATCGATGTTCTCGTTTCTCAACTCACGCACAATTCCGTGGATACGAGAACCTTTCATTCCTACGCAGGCACCTACCGGGTCGATACGGTCATCGTATGACTCAACGGCCACTTTTGCTCTTTCTCCCGGGATACGCGCGATAGCCTTGATCAGGATCAGGCCGTCATTAATTTCGGGAACCTCCAGTTCGAACAAACGTTGCAGGAACATTTTATCTGTACGAGACAGGATAATCTTCGGATTATTATTATAATTATCCACCTTTTGTACAACCGCACGTACGGTTTCACCTTTGCGATAGAAATCGGAAGGAATCTGTTCTGATTTCGGGAGCAGCAACTCATTACCCTCGTCATCCAGCAACAGGATCTCTTTCTTCCACACCTGATATACATCAGCTGCTACGATTGTACCTATTTTATCTTTATATTTAGCATACAAACTATCCTTCTGCAATTCAAGAATCTTTGAAGCCAGTGTCTGACGCAGGTTCAGGATGGCACGACGTCCGAAATCGGCGAAATGAACCTCGTCGGTCACTTCTTCTCCTACTTCACAGTCGGCATCGATCTTACGGGCCTCGGTCAACGTAAGTTGCAGATTCGAATCTTCCAGTTCGTCATCAGCCACAACCGTGCGGTTTCTCCAGATCTCGAAGTCACCTTTTTCAGGGTTGATAATTACGTCGTAGTTCTCATCCGTACCGAACATTTTAGCGATTACGTTACGGAAGGAATCTTCCAGCACGCTGATCATCGTATCCTTATCTATATTCTTCAACTCCTTGAACTCCGCAAGTGTGTCAATCATACTGATTGTTTCCTCTTTCTTGGCCATAATCTTTCTTTACTTGAATCTTATTAGGTATTTTGTATATTTTATCTCATCGAATGTATAGGATTGATCTTCCCGGACAGTAACTTTACGTTTGGCACCATCAGGTTTTACCTGCTTTTCAACGGTAACTACTGCACCGTTCTCGTCGGCCGATTTCAATACTCCGGTCAGTTTCACACCGCTTTTCAGCAGCATCTCCACTTCGTTCCCTATGTTTTTTACATATTGACGAAGCACTTTAAAAGGAGAAGTAACCCCTGCCGAACCGACTTCCAACTCGAAGTCTTCCACATCCCGGTCCAGATGCTCCTCTACATACCGGCTCAATTCCACACAATCATCAATGCAAACTGCCTCATCATTATCAATCTCAATAATAATAAGGTTTCCCGGCTTAACTACTACGTCAACCAAATAATTGTCGGAAGAAGCCAATTTTTCTTCAACCAACTGAGTTATTACTCCCTTTTCAATCATAAACATACTGTTAAGAACAAAAGAAGGGGACTACCCGCCCCCTCCTCATCTTCGCTTAATCGCCCGCAAATATACAAATAATCAGTGAGTTTTCAAACAAATACAATCTTTTTATCAGAAAAGTTCGTTTTGCAGCCTAAGATAAACTCTCTTTATCTCAATACCTAATATAGGTACATCTTTTAGGAAATTAAAACAATGGAAGGATTCCGGTGAAAACATAAAAAACAAGGCAGAAAAGGGCTTTAATTCATTGATATATACCATAGTTCTAAAAGAACTCTATACAATTATTACAGTGCAAATATATGGAATAATTGTTTCAATATATTGCATTTTGTTTAAAAAAAATGATTGATAGTCCGTTTTTTAACATATCGCCAACAATTATGCCCCTAACTAACCGTAAATAATATTTTTCATATCTCAATCCTAAAAATCGCGAAGATTTATTTATCAATATATAAAATAAACATTAAAGCGATACATATTGTTAAAAAAGAAAACATTGCACAACACGACCTTTTCAGGCAGTATAAATATCTTCCATAAATCACTATAGATATGTAATATAGCTACAAAAAAACAGCTCAGAGATTAATATTGAACCGCAGTAGAAGAACAATCTGTTATCCGGGAGTAAACTGTTAATTTTCTTCATAAAGCAGGGAAGTTGTGTTAAAAACAGGCGCTTTTTTCAATAATTCAGACATAAACGGACTAATTTTTTCATTCTGATATATCTCTGATTTTTTCAAATTCCAACAGGTCGAATACACACCAAGCCCAACACATGTTTATCAAGTTGATAATATGCAAATTAAACCCAGCTTATCAACATAATAAAAGCACGTGAGTTCTTTTAGGACTATGAATTCGTCAACTATTAAACGTCAGGATCTAAAGTTTTCTATACACATTTTAAACAAAATAGAGCAAAAGAAAAAGAAGGGGGACAAAGAGAACGCCTCATTTATTAATAAAATCAATTATTATGTTGAAAAACTTCAAACCTGTCAGCTTGATTCTTGTCGCAGGAGCAATGACACTTCCCGTAAGTGCATCCGCTGACTTTGCGCCAGAGAAGCATGAAACCGCGATTTCCCAGCAGAACGGGAAAGTTACCGGTACCGTAGAAGATGAATTCGGCCCGATCGCCGGAGCATCTGTAGTTGTGAAAGGAACCACAAACGGCACAATTACCGACACAGAAGGTAGTTTTAGCCTGAACGATGTAAAGAACGGAAGCGTCATCCAGATTTCTTTCATCGGGTATGCAACAAAAGAAGTGACATACACCGGTCAATCTTCCTTATCAGTCCTACTGGCTGAAGATACTCAAAAACTGGACGAGGTAGTCGTTACCGCCATGGGTATCAAGAAAGACGCCAAAAAACTAGGTTATGCCGTAAGTACAATCGATGCCGGAGAGTTGATCAAAACGGGTACTCCGGACTTCGCTACATCATTGTACGGTAAGGCTTCAGGTGTGCGCATCCAGGCAGCTCCGGGTGGTGGTACTTCCTCCGTATCCATCTCCGTACGTGGTCTGTCTTCTATCACCGGTACGACACAGCCGCTGATCGTAATGGACGGTGTGCCCATCCATAACGGCGACGCCAACAAAGACGGTTACTGGACTAACCAGCGTGTAGAATCCAACGGTATGGTGGACATCAACCCGGAAGATATCGAAAGCATCTCTATCTTGAAAGGTGCCGCCGCATCTGCCCTGTACGGATCTGAAGCAGCCAACGGTGTTGTGATGATTACCTCTAAAAGCGGTAAAGGCCAGAGTGGTCTCGGTGTAGACTTCAGTGCAAATGTCAGCTTTGACAAAGTAGCCTACATGCCGAGCATCCAGAAAGAATTCGGTCCGGGATACGACAATGCCCTGTTGGCCACCGCAAGTGAATTCGAACAGCAAACCGGTTTCCAGAATACCCGTACAGACCGTAACGGGAACCAGGTAATCTCTCCGCGTAATACCTATTATTCATGGGGACGTCCATACGACTATACCACCCAATTATACAATTATAACGGGGCAATTCGTACTCACGCGCCTATCGACCACAACCAGTGGAACGATGTTTTCCAGACAGGTATCAACCAGACTTATAACCTGGCTATCACCAACGGAACGGAAAAAGGCAACCTGCGTTTCTCCTATACCTATATGGATAATACGCCAACACAGTTGAACTCGCACAACAACAAGCACAACTTTGCTCTTTCTGGTAGCGCCAATATCCTGAAAAACTTAAAAGTGGATTACTCGGCGAACTATATGCGCCAGCATGTTAAAAACCGTGCCTACCGTATCAGCCGCTTGTTGACAAACTATGCAGGTATGTTCACCGGATATGATGACATCGCAGCAATGAAGAACAGCACTGTTACCAGTTTGGGATACATGAACGTCCCTTATACCAGCAATACACTGACACCCGATGAAGCCTGGGACTGGAATCCGGCCAACTATCAGATGTCTTCAGAGTATTTCTGGAATATCTTAGGTAAAGAACAGTTGGAAGACAATAACCGTTTCATCGCGAGTGTAACGCCAAGTTGGGAAATCATTCCGGGTTTGACCGCGCGAGGCCGTCTGTCAACAGACTTGACGTACAATGTAATTGAGAATAAGAACTCAACGGAAACGCCAAACGTATTCAGACAGCCGGGTAACTATACCGGAGCCTATACATTGAAAAACTCCAAGTATGAGATCTATTATGGTGATATCATGTTGATGTTTGACCGTACATTTGCTGAAAAATACAATGTTGCTGCAACCGCAGGTTGGTCTGCCCGCCAGGAAAGTCAGTTCGACACCTCAGTGAGTACCCGCGGAGGTCTGAGTGTTGAAAACTGGTTCCACCTGAACTCTTCCGGATTAACACCGGCAAATCCATCGATGAAAAAAGCATCGCTGTTAAAACAAGCCTTCTTTGCTACAGCTTCTTTCGGTTATGACAGTTGGGCTTATGTGGAAGGAACTGTGCGTCAGGAAAAAACATCTACACTGTACCCCGGATCCAACACATTCGTTTATCCTTCTGTGAACGGTAGCGTCATTTATTCATCTTTGCTGAAAGATAATAAACCCGAATGGCTGGATTATGGTAAAATTCGTCTTAGCTACGGTGTTGTAGGTAACGCCCCGGAAATATATAAAGCAGCTACCGGTTACAACCAGAGCGCTGTAGGCAGTTATATCTACAATCAGGTCCCACAGGCACTTGGAAACAATGAGATACAACCGGAACAGAAATACGAATTCGAATTGGGTTGGGAAAACAAGTTCCTCGGCAACCGTTTGGGCTTCGAACTTTCTTATTACCAGAATACAGTAAAAGACCAGATCCTTCAGACTACAACATCAGCATCTTCAGGAGGTACTTCCATCTGGATGAATGTCGGTGAATTAAAGAACGCCGGTGTTGAAATGTCTATGTACGGTACAGTTATCCAGACTAAAGACTGGAACTGGGATATTCGCGCCAACTGGTCATGGAACAAGAACGAAGTAACGAAACTGATAGACGGCATCAACTCTATCGACCATTCTACAGTAGATAACGGAGCCGCAGTGCTGCAATCCAGAGTAGGACGCCCGATGGGTGACTGGTATGTTTACGGTACGGTAAAAGACGAGAACGGAAACAAAGTCGTTGGCGATAACGGTCTGTATATCGTAGACTATACAGAACGCCAGAGAGCAGGTAACGCCATGCCGAAAGTTGTCGGAGGTATCAGCACTTCATTGAGCTATAAAGATTTCTATCTGGATGCCACTATCGACTTCCGTATTGGTGGTGACGTACTGAACTTGCCTTACCAGTATATGACCGAACTCGGTATCCTGGATTGTACATTGGATAACCGTGATGCTTCACGTGGCGGTCTTACCTGGTATGCAGACGGAAACGACCTGTCAGACCCTTCAAAACGTCATTTGACAGACCAACCTGCCGGATCTACAGTAAACGGTAACATGGTTTACGATAACGGTGTAATCCAGCCGGGTGTTAAACAAGACGGTTCTGAAAACAAAACGATCATCACTGCCGGTGAATCATATTACAACCAATACGGTTGGGGATATTCCGGAAACATCACTTATGAAAACGCAATACAGAAGAATTCATATGTAAAAATGCGTGAACTGAGCCTTGGTTGCAGATTACCGAAAAACATCACTTCCAAATTCGGTTGTAAGAACCTGATGGTTTCCGTATACGGTCGTAACCTATTCTACTTCTATAAGAGCCTGAAAGAATTCGATGCAGAATGTACAGACGGTACAACCTGGATCACGCAGGCACAGATTGGTGGTTCAACAGCCACAACACGTTCATTCGGCTTCTCATTACGTGCAAGCTTCTAATTGACGAAAAATAATATAGAATATTAAAATTGAAAGATTTATGAAAAAAATATATGCACTCGCACTTGGATGTGCTGCCCTTCTGGCAACGTCTTCCTGTAGTGACGACAAATTCACGGATCAATATCAGGACCCGTCAAAGACACAGACGGTATCATGCCCGGCCTTGATGGTTGGGGTATGGCAAGCCTCTAATACATGGATGAATCCAGTCTATTACAGATATTATGTATCTTCCACTACTTCCGGTCTCTTCTCTGGAATAATCGGTCATACAAACAGTAAAGACCGTTTTGCCGGTACCGGTCAGGGGTATTTCAACGAACGTTGGAGAAACTTTTACAACACTGTCACCCAGTATAGGGTATTGGAAACCGAATTCAATAACCTTCCGGAAGAAGAAAAAGAAGACTATCGTATCTTCTATCTGCTGGGACGTACAGTAATGGAAGAGCAACTTTATGAAGTTTGTTCCGCCTGGGGTGGAGTACCATTCTCTGAAGCCGGCACATTATGGGCAACAGGAGACGTAGAAGCTTCCAAACCCAAATACGATTCGGATATCGACTTGTATAAAATGATCCTGAGCGACCTGGACGAAGTCAACACATACCTCAACGGACGTTCGCTTACAGCCAATGCCAGTACTTACCTGAATGCAGAAGACTATGTGAACAACGGTGACATCACCTTATGGCGTAAATATGTGAATTCCCTGCGTTTACGTGTAGCTACTCACCTGGCTTCTAACGGCGACCTGGTAAGTGAGGCACGTGCTGCGATTAAAACGATGTTGGAAAATCCCGGTACTTATCCGATGGTAGATCTAAACTCTGATAATATCACAGTGACACAAACCGACGATGACCAGTTCGATTTTGACCGTGACCTGCAAAACGCAATCGAGAATTCAACTTACAACCGCATGTCCGGTCCAATGCAACGTGCACTGAATGCCAACACCAATAATCCGGACCCACGTTTGGAAGTCTTGTATGACAGCAACTGGAATAACGAATATATCGGCCTCGATCCGTCTGAAACACTCACGGAACAGGAAACGAATATGAGTATCTCTACGCATGGTACGGCTAAATATTACGCAGCCCTGGATACATCGACCTTCACCCGTAACCCCGGATTCCCGGGACTCTGGATGACAGCAGCCGAAGTTGCTTCATGAAGGCGGAAGCCTATGCCAACAACTGGGCTACCGGTAATGCCAAGAGCGAATATATCAACGGTATAAAACTTTCCACTGAATTCTATTTCGATTTGAATTCAACCGGTACCTATCGTGACGCGCTGACACCTCCTTCTACGGCTGTAGTAGAGGCATATGCCGAAACACAATGGGATGCCAGTAACCCGCAGAAGAGCATCCTAACACAGCGCTGGATCCATCACGGTGCCATTCAGGAATATGAAGCATGGAACGTTGTCCGCCGTACCGGATATCCGGAAATCTATTTCAAACGCGACCCGCAGTCTGTCGCAACTCCGCTTCCTCTGGACCGCATCCAGTATCCGTCTGACGAAAAGGACTATAACTCAGCCAACCTGAATGCCCATCTGGGAGGTAAGGAAGACAGCTGGTACGCTCCTTTGAACTGGATGAAGAGCAATTGGTACACCACTATTGAATAACAAATAAACAGAGAGATATCCACAGTAAATAATTACAACATAATTGATGGAAAATTGTGGAGTCGAAACCGCCCCGAAGTGATTCGCGGCGGTTTTTTCCATTTGTACAATTCCCTGACTTTCCCTATCTTTGCTCCCCGAATACAAAGGGGTGCTTGCCACGTACCGATACAGTACGTGCCGCAGGCTGAGATTATACCCATATTACCTGATACGGATAATGCCGGCGAAGGGAATTGTAAAACATGGTATACTTCTTCACACAACACACCTCTCCTATTCATTTATCAGGTTTTTAAACATTAAGGTAAAAAGGATGAAAAGTGTATTGATTATTTGTGCCGGATCTCTGGCAACATTCGCAGCAGCGGGAAACCGTCCCGACCCTGTCGATTCTCTCAAAATTTCACGTGACTTATCACTGGACGAAGTAGTCGTCACCGCCACTAAAGTAGCCAAAGGTACTCCGGTGGCTTACAGCGAAGTATCCAAAGACGAACTCAGCCGTAAAAACGACGGCCAGGGTATCCCCTACCTCATCTCCCAATCCCCCTCCGTCATCATGACTTCGGACGCCGGGACAGGTATCGGCTATTCGGGCTTCCGTATCCGCGGCACAGACGCCAACCGCATCAACATCACGGTCAACGGCGTACCGGTCAACGACTCCGAGTCGCACACCGTTTTCTGGGCCAACATGTCCGATTTCGCATCTTCCGTCGATAACATACAGATACAACGGGGAGCCGGGACATCGACCAACGGAGCCGCCGCCTTCGGTGCCACCGTCGCCATGCAAACGCAAAAGCCGGACCTGAAACCGTATGCCGAATACAGCCTTTCGGCAGGTTCGTTCGGAACCGTCAAAAACTCAGTCAAAATAGGAACCGGGGTACTCCGGGATCATTTTGTTTTCGACGCCCGCTACTCCAACGTCCAAAGCGACGGATACATCGACCGGGCGACAGCCAATATGCACTCTTATTTCGGTTCTGCCACCTATTACGGCGATAACACCCTGATCCGCTTCCAGACATTCGGCAATATAGAGAAAACGTATCAGGCCTGGAACGGTGTCCCTTCCATTTACCTGGACAGCGACCGGACCTATAACCCTTGCGGAGAATATGAAGAGAACGGCGTTAAAAAATTCTACGACAACCAGACAGACAATTACCGGCAGCAAAACTACCACCTGATGGCAAGCCAGCGACTGAGCGACCTGTGGAATATGAACCTGACTCTCCATTACACACATGGAGAAGGATATTACGAAGACTATAAGCCTAATGAAGAATTTACAAAATATAAACTCCCCGAGTCTTATATCAACGGGAAAGGCGACACAATCGTCAGTTCCGACCTCGTCCGCCGCAAATGGCTGGACAACGACTTTTACGGTGTCGTTTACAGTGCGAACTATCGCTCCGAACGTCTCCAGATAAGCTTCGGTTCAGCTGTCAATAAATATGTAGGCGACCATTTCGGTCGTGTCATGTGGGTCAAAAATGCAGAAGCACTCCCCTCGCCTGACTACGAATATTACCGTAACAGAGGGAACAAACTGGATTATAACTTTTACGTAAAGGGTAACTACCGGTTCCACCCCTACCTGAACGGATACCTCGACCTACAATACCGCGGCATCCACTATACGATCAAAGGAAGCGACGACAATACCGGTAAGGAAATCTACGTCAACAAATACTGGAACTTCTTCAACCCGAAAGCCGGTATCAATTTCCAGAAAGGCGGTCATAATGCTTTCGTCTCTTTCTCCGTCGCCAACCGTGAACCCAATCGCGACAATTTTACGGAAGCCGCGGCCAACGAACGTCCTTCCCACGAAACACTCTACGACTACGAAGTCGGTTACAGCTTCGGCAACCAGCGTTTCCGCGTCGGAGCCAATCTTTATTTTATGGACTACAACAACCAATTGATCCTGAGCGGAAAAATCAGCGAAATCGGTGAAGCATTGACCAGCAATATCAAAGACAGCTACCGCATGGGAATTGAACTGACCGGAGGCGTAAGTATCACCCACTGGCTGGACTGGAACGGAAACGTCACCCTGAGCCGCAACAAAATAAAGAATTTCACTCATTATATAGATGACTTCGATAACGGAGGCCAGGCAAGCCAATATCTAGGCACAACCGACATCGCCTTCTCTCCCGGTATCATCGCCAACAGCATGTTCGATTTCAACCTGAAAGGATTCTCCGCCAGCTTCAACTCACAGTTTGTAGGCCGTCAATACATCGACAATACCTCCACCAAAGACCGTTCCATCGATCCCTATTTCGTGAACAGCCTGCGTATCGGATACGTTTTCAAACCGAAGTTTGTCAAGGAGATCGGCGTCGACGTCACCATCAACAACCTCTTCAACGAGAAATATGAAACAAACGCCTGGGTATATACCTACATCAGCAAAGGTGTCGTCAACAAAGACGACGGTTATTTCACCCAAGCCGGCACAAACGCCATGGCCAGAGTAACAATCAGGTTCTAGAAAAATATAAATTATGGAGCAACTATTAGAATATTTCGGTGTCATTACAGGTTTTCTCTACCTGTTATTAGAGATCAGGCAGCATAAAGCGATGTGGGTGGTAGGCTTCCTCACCTCCCTGGTCTACGTATTTGTCTTTTTCTTCTCAAAGATATATGCCGATATGGGACTGAATATCTACTATGTTGCCATCAGCATTTACGGTTTCAAAAAATGGACCTGCACGAAAAAAAGCGTCACCGAAGAGAAAGTTTCCGATGACCCGATTTTCTACCGTCATATCACCTGGCCGTATATAGCAGGGATAGCTTCCGCTATCCTCGCTATATACGCCCTATTATATTACGTACTCCATAACTTCACAGACTCCCCCATCCCGATGGGCGACGCCTTCACCACCTCCGTCGGCATCGTAGCCACCTGGATGCTGGCCCGCCGTATCATCGAACACTGGATCTTCTGGGTAATCGTCAATTGCATATCCGTTTATCTTTATTACCTCCGTGGCCTCTATCCAACCATGTTTTTGTACATTTGCTACGCAATATTGGCCATCGTCGGATATTTCACCTGGAAAAAGAAAGGAATAAATAAAGAACGGATATGAAATGTTGAAAATAAACTCTACATTTGTGAGGTATTACAAACTTATAAAAAACAAAACCTTATGAATGTAATTCTTAAATCTGACATTGAATACAAGCAATGGCTCACCGATCTTAAATTCCGTATACGAAACAGCCAAATCAAAGCGGCTCTGAAAGTTAATGCAGAATTAATCAATCTATATTGGGAACTTGGAAAGGAAATTGTTTCCAAACAGGAACAATCACAGTGGGGGGATGGCTTGATAAAACAATTAAGTTCAGATCTACAGCAGGAATTTCCTAATATGAAAGGTTTCTCTATCAGCAATATCAAATACATAAAACAATGGTATCTGTTTTATTATAAAGACATTACAATTGGCCAACAAGTTGTTGGCCAATTAGAAAATATATTTAATATTCAAGAGTTAGTATCCCAAATCCCTTGGGGCCATAATCTTCGTATTATTGCTCAATGCAAATCCACAGAAGAAGCTATGTTCTATATCCATAAAACCATCGAATATAGCTGGAGCCGCAGTATTCTGGATCAACCCATCAAACAACAAGACTACCAACGAACAAGGCATTCCGTATCAAATTTTTCCCGCTTATTACCAACAGTCCAGAGTGACCTGGCCCAGGAATTACTAAAAGATCCTTACAATTTCGATTTTCTTACACTTACAGATAGCTATAAAGAACGCGAACTGGAAAATGCCTTAACCGACAATATCACGAAATTTTTAATTGAGTTAGGAGCCGGTTTTGCATACGTTGGCCGCCAGATACCTTTAAAAGTAGGTAATAAAGAATTTTATCTGGATTTACTCTTTTATCATCTGAAATTACGGTGTTATATTGTTATCGAGTTGAAAGCAACCGATTTCATACCAGAATATACCGGCAAATTAAGTTTTTACCTGACTGCAGTAAATGATTTATTGAAACACCCAGCAGATAATCCGTCAATAGGTCTGTTGATATGTAAAAATAAAGATAGCTTTATTGCCGAATATTCATTGAAAGGAATTAGTCAGCCCATCGGCGTCTCGGAATACGAACTAACTCGCCTATGCCCGGAAGATTTCAAGGGAAGCCTGCCTTCAATAGAAGAAATTGAAGCTGAATTAAAAGAATAAAGTTTAAAGAAAGGAATAAATACAAATGGAAACATTATATGATTGTGTAGTAGTGGCTAACGGCAGTTTTCCGCAAACAGCGGGGCCGTTGGAATTATTAAAAGCAACACCCGTCATCATTGCCTGCGACGGGGCCGTGCAGAACCTTCATGAAAGGGGATTGGTCCCGTCGGCCATTGTCGGCGACCTGGACAGTATTCCTCCGGAAATGCTCCGGCTATATGCCGACCGTATCCATACCGTGGAAGATCAGGAGATAAACGACCTAACCAAGGCTGTACGCTTCGCCCACGCTTCCGGTTACCGGAAAGTACTGATTCTCGGAGCTACGGGACTTCGCGAAGACCATACGCTCGGAAACATCTCCCTGCTGACAGACTTTGCCCCTCTATTCGAAGTCGTGGAAATGCTCTCCGATTACGGTCGCTTCATCCCCGTCCTCCGGACAACAACGCTACCATGCACACCCGGCCAGCAAATATCCATCTTTTCCATGTATCCCTGCGGAGAAATAACCACCGAGGCCTCCGATGGCCCATCACCCGACGCCGCCTGACATCCTGGTGGCAAGGCTCCCTCAACGAAGCCCTGGAAACCGAGTTTACCCTCACCTTATCCCCCGATGCCCGATTAATCGTCTATTTCCAGTCCCCCGCATAATTTTCAATTAAAAAAAAATGCCCCGGAAGGATAACCACTCACTTCCGGGGACTTAATACACCCTCAATTTTACAACTTAGTATACTTAACCGAAGCCTCACGGCTTCACCTTTTATGCTGGTAATTGATTCAGCTGACAAGCCTTCCATTCGGGGAAGCCATCGATCTGATCGTTCAACTGAAATAAGAGCTTGTCGTCAGCCACTTGTTTCAAAATAGTCTTCGGAGCAAGAGGCAAACGCATGTCGTCCACTTCAAAAAAAGCTTTCAACAGAATCACGTCATATCCGTCACGAACTATTTCCTTCTTTATTACAACCGGCACTTTCAACTGAGCCAGATAATAAGCGGAACGTTCATAGGCGCACCATTTATTTCCTTCCAGATACAGATGCACTCCGTTCTGGTTGTCAATCTCGTTTACTAAAACGTATTCGACTTGTGCAGCATGTTCCATATTATTATTTTTATGCTTTTCCATAAATCATTCTGATGCAAAAATAGACTCTATTTATTACAATTCCACACGGTATACATATCAATTATGCATGTTGAAACTATCAAATAAAGCATTGTCATCTCTTTTCTTCTGTAATTCTCTCAAATTAGCTGCTGCGTCTATCACACCGGCTTCTTTTGCCTGTTTCAGCAAAGTTTCCGCCCCGTCAAGATCACCTTCAATTAATTTTATAACGCCACGGGCATGGATTGCTTCAGCCGAATTACCTGCTTTCGACAGATATTTTTTAGCGGATTCGTAATCGCCTTTTCCTATAGAGATATTAGCAGCATTCAGATTAGCCACCGGATCAGAACTGTACATGCGTACAGCAATTTCAAATACATCGTTATATTCCTTGCTTCCCGTTTCATAGCTGTTGGCTACGGCAAACATTTCACTCAGACTCAACTGTTGCGGACGGGTCTTGATAATCTCACGACCTTCTTCTACCGTAAACTCACGGACCGTATAGTCGATACGATATTCCGAACGGCGCAACGACGGGAAGATATTTTTCAATACATAGCTGAAAGCAGATCCGCCTTTCAAAGCACGCAGTTTAGTCTCTTTCTGGTCGGGCTGCAAATCACTGTTGATAATGCTAAGCACTTCATCGCGTGCCGGCATATCATAGTCTGCCTCTGCCTGCGCTTTGAAACCGGCCCAGTCTTCAGGTTCGTTTTCCAGCGTGAAGAAACTCTGCGGGAAATCATTCTTCGAACGGATATAATCGCGCAATGCCTTCACACGATTATCCGACAAACGGTCGTTGGAAGCATACGAACCTTCCGGCGAAGCATAACCTTTCAATATAATACCCTTCGGAGTGATATTCTTGTCCGACGTTACCGAACGGATCGTACTGTTGATCTTATCCAATTCAGACGCATTATTACGGAAGTCAGGCAAGATCTGCGATTTACCCACCTGGAAATCCAGATAAGCCGTTCCCACTTCGGCACGATGTTTCTCTGTTTCAGCCTCCGGCGAGATATATGCCAGTGTCGGCTGCACTTTATATCGTTCCGTCGGTGCCATACGGATCTTATCGGCGATCAGCAACGGACCCACTGCTTCTTCTTTTCCACATCCGCACAGATCCTGTGCCAATACAAAACGGGCATCTTTCATCCACGGTTCCCAGGCGATCGTCATTTTGTAAGGGATCACATGTTCCGAAGCATCACTGGCACGAAGCACCTGATAACGCGGTTCATCCTGCAAATTCTTCAACGCCACTTCGCGTTTATAGACTTTTGCACGGTTCTTCCCGTTCAGCAAGATGGAAGGAAGTCCTTCTTTCTGGTCTGCACTTTCCAACAGCGGAGTCAATGTCAATGACTTACGCGATTCGATCAGGTCACCCTTCACCCGGATTGTTGCATCGATATAAAGTGAATCCCCTTTCTGCATCAGGTCGTTGCAAGCGACACTGATCGGACTGTTTCCCGTTTGCGCTCCTGTTGGAACCGCACCGGCCACCAACAAAGCGGCTACAATATAGATATTCTTTCTGTTTTTCATTGTCCCGATCATTTAAAGAAATAAATAAAGGAAAGAGCTGCTTTTGTCACGCCGAAATAATCCTTGGTACGGCTTTTCTCGATAGAGCCGCAAACAGCACACGGATACTTGTCGTCCTCCAGATGTGCCCAACCCACACCGATCACAGCTTCCATACTCCACCGGTTACTCAGCAACCACTGATAACCATACGACAGACCTGCTCCATACAGATGTCCCTGATAACGGTTATTTTCCATATTTTCACCCAAAATCTTCAGACCGCCCACATTATAATCGGCATAATGAGCATGCACACCGAAGAAATGTCCGTTAAATTTCTCGCACAGCCAATAACGTGCTTCCGGCTGTACCAGCCAATGTTTAAAACGAGCTTCGTCTCCCAGCATCCAGCCGTTATAGTTACCGGACAAATCCAGTGACCACTTTTTGCTCAATCCGACCTCTACTCCCAGGTTAATGGTAGCAGTAGCATCGTAAAGCAAGTTAGACTTCACCGCAAACTTCTGTCCATAGACATTCGTCATACCTGCCAAAAGCAAAAAGAGGAAAAGTACTTTTTTCATATACATTATTATTATAATTTCATTTACCCTGCAAATCTAATTAAAAAGAAAGATTTTCAACGTTTACAAAAGTAGTTATTTACTTTATTCCCAATAATAGGCAAGTCTTTCAAGTTGATAGGGTGTTTCTACCAAATTAGCCGGTTTTGATAGAAACACCACCTGAGCTCTCATTTTCGGATAGGATTGCCGATAGATAGCAGTTGAAAAAGGCATAAAGAAACTCCGGGAAATATCCTGTTACAGATACTTCCCGGAGTTTCTTATAGTTTATCTATTCTATATAAGAGAAAATTCCGTTACAAATTCTCAAGCCATTTTTTGCCGGGCTTGGTATAAAGCCAAGCTAAAAAAGCACCGGCAACAACACAACCTATTGTAAAAAATAATGCTAGTCCGTTCATATCATTTCACTTTAATATTTTATTTCCAATATACGCTAATATATATGTTTGCAAAATTCCTACACAAATCATATACCAACTCATAGGATCTGCCATGTCTTTCTGTAAAACTAACATTTCACCTAAAACAATAGCAGCAAACGTCAGTTTAGCCAAGTCATAGAAGAATTTACTCAGATTCTCTCTACGAGATCTGTCCCTTTCCCGTCCTTCTTTCTTTACTTCCTGCTGTTTTTCCCAATTGCTCATACTGCAAATATGGTGATTTTTTTCGAATAGGAATGTATGAGACACATAAATATTTACTAAAACAAAACAGGCACGACCCCGTTATCCGGTTCGTGCCTGCTTTGTTAATCAGAGAAAGAATTGTGCCTATTCGATTTCCGGACGGTCGGAACCACCGCCTTCGCCACTGCCCGAACCGGTTTCATCAGTTTTGGGGATTTCGAACTTCTGGATGCTTACTTCGCTCAGCATGTCCTTGAAATAAGAACCCGGAGTAAAGATGATTTTACGATGACGCAAAGTTTCCGCATTCACAGCCTCTTCCGTATCCTGGCTCTTACTACCAAAAGCTGGACGGAACGTCCCAAAATCACCCAGCTTCACCGACAAATGATTTTCCAGATTCCACATGATCGCATCGATCAGACCGTCGGTCACCATTTTCACTACGCCGCGAGGCGCCATACCAACCTTGGTTACCTGATCGCAAAGAGCGGAATAACCTACTGTACCTGCCATCAACGGACGGGCTACATACTTCACTGTCTTGGTTTTATCAAACCCGAAAACAGTTTTCTTAACTACATACTTTAATGCCATACTATTATTGTTTTATGATTACGAAACAAAGGTACAGCAGGCCGTTCCGATGAAAACGGGATAGAGCGGTTTAGAGCGGAATAAGAAGGTTTAAATAGGAATAAATCGGTTTACTGCCATATATGTTCCTAATCGCAACCGTTTTTTCATCCAAACACCGTCAGACCTTTGTTTCTCGATGATGTTACAAAGATAAGACACCGGTCAGGGGCCAAAGGAACCTACGGAAGGATACGGGAACATTCGGGCACTTTTTTCTTGAAAAAGACATAAAAACCCGAAAACAGTTTTCTTTATTACATACTTTAATGCCATACTATTTTGTTTTAAATGATTATGAAACAAAGGTACGGCGGGAGGTTATGGCCTTGAAGACCTATGTGTTTTCACGTGACGAAACGACACTTTTTTTCATTTAATTGCATTTCTGTTCAGTCAATTGGAGTATTCTAGTTGAACAAAAGTAGAGAACTAAAAATAAAAACGTCAGAAAATATGCAGTCTATTGTAATATCCATAAAAAACTGTGTCAGCAAAATGGAAACCGACTTCCTTTTTACTGACACAGTTTAAATTACAACCTTTTTATTAATCGCAACCTGCTATATATATTTTACTTTACATCTTTCACACAACGGATATATAAAAGAGGATTAGCATATTTTGGATTCCCAGGACTTGTTAATTGTAAAATATTTTCATAAAACATATAAACACGATTCTCCGTAAAAGCATAACTTGTCCATGAATACACCGTTTTATTTCCGGTCTTTTCTGCACGTATCAACATCTGTAACTCCCTTTGGTTAGGTACCCTCCAACCCTCTGAGTCTCCATCCTCTGAATAATATTTACATGGAGAATTACCTAATCTCATATTAGTTGTTAAATCAGTACGTGTTATCTGACTTTGAGTTTTATCTTTCCACACCTCTTGTTCCTCATCCTTATAAAAACGATAATAAGTTTTTTTCCTCCAGCCATAGCCTGTAGTGAATTTTTGGGTGTAATCTGGCGAATATCCTGTTGGTCCCTCCCCTTGTTCAAAATACCCTGATTTATTTTCATGAGTTTCACCTCCGGTAGCATAAACTCTTTTATTCTCTGAACTTAAAACTTTAACTGTAAAATTGGGTACAACATCTTTCGCAAACTTAAATTTTTTATAGGGAGCATTAGCACCATTAAAGTCAGTATGAACATGCTCATCCAACTCTCCCTCCAAATACTGTTCCCGAATTGATTGACTATTCATATTTGACATATCAAATACTAAATTGTTCTCAGAATAATATTGATCCGGATAAGTACCTGCAGCTTCTTGTTCACTAGACATGCCTAAATTGCGGATGCAACGAATAGATCTCCCATAATCACGACCTGTGTCAGATCCATCATTATCATTTCCAAACGAAGACCCTTCTTCTGCCCACAAAATACGTTTTTTGTTACTTGCATAAAAATGATCATAATCCCCGTTCTTCTGATAAAGAGCGAAACCATTCGGCAACCCGAATGTCCCCATCCAAATATCCATATACTGATAAATAGCAGGCAAATACCATTTCATTTCATCTTTACTAATTTTGGTATCACCATTTTCATCCCTATTACGAGACATACATGCTGCATAAGCTTTTTTTAATTCAGAACTAAAATCCGCCCCATTAGCATACCAATCTTTACCTATTAACTGTGTTTCTGCTAATAAATTGGCATATCCATTATTCATATTATCCCCCTTGGTATTATTTCCATAATTATCAGCAGAGATAGGATCCGTCTCATTTATCCACTCAATACCCCAAGCTGTTTTTTTAGAATCTAAAGCATAGATCGTTTGTATTGATTTTTGGGAAATTGTATAACGAGCCTCTCTTAAAGAGCTGGAATGATTAGTATTATGAGTATAACTATCAATGTTACACATTATTTGCATAACACGTGGTTCAGTATTTACAAATTCTGTCCAGTTCTTACTTTTATAATAAAACTCATCAATAAAGCATGTAACTTTAAGTTCATTATTAAGATAATTTTTTTTCTCTTTAAGATACTCTGAGAATTTTTTCACATCCATTAATTTGAACTTATTACTCTCATTGGGATATCTTTGCTTATTATCTGAATACTGTCCGCTAAATTTTTCATTTACCATAAAATGAATCCACTGCCAATTTTCAGCATAATCATCATTTTCCTCTTTTGCGTCTGAGAGTTTAATATATCCTGTTGTAAATGGTGTTTTAACCAAGAAATCCGTGCCATATGCATCTATATCTTTTATATTAAAAGTATATACACTACTTTCATAGTGGGCATCATAATTATCAACTTCACCTTCGACATAAGTCACATCACTATCCGCTCTATGATAAGGACTCTTTTCTTTCACTTCTGTTATAATTTCATCAACACCTGCTACCTGAATATTATATACATAAATCTTATTTCTTTTACTCTTATAATCTCCTAAATCAGTGGAATTCTTATCAGACCCCATACCTAAGCTTATGAAATATGTTACATTAGCATCGACCTTTGCAGGATTCTGATACCCCTCTCTCTTTCCTGTGCCAACAAAATGTCCTTTCAACTCAACATAAGTTGCATTTGACGGACGCTTGTCTGCTGCTTCGCGAATATTTTTATCTGAAATATCAGTAGAGGACTGCAAGTTTTCCAACATAGCAAATTCAAATGTATTATTAACAAATCGCTGACTGACTGAAGTAGGAAAATAATCTGAAGATTCTGAAGATGAACTCCCCCCCTTATACAGAGAAGATGTCACAGGTACATTAACAATTTTCCACGAAATTGGTTCAAACGAATCTACTTTATCACCAATTTTGCTTATAGAAAATGTTATATTCGAAAACAAACGAATTAATTTAATTGAACCATCGATTGTTTTGCCATTATCATCTTTAATAACAGTTTGTCCACCATCGTTTAAGTCAATAGAAACAAGTTCTGCTTCTTCCGGTTCGTTTGTTGCTTCTTTACCACTTGTATAATAGCCGGACGCAAGAAAAGAATTACCAGTAAAAGAAACGATATTATCTTTTAAAGAGACTGGTATTGTTGCTAAATCACTTTCTTCAGCAATATTATCTAATGAACTCTTGAGACTTTGAGTTGCATCGCTTTTTAGATTGGCTATACCATAAATGCGTCGTTTACCTGTCGTTGTCTGAAAAGAAATAGAGCCTGACAATCCACTCAAATGTTCAAAATACCCCTTATTTTCACTTGTTACAGGAACACGTGTTCCGTTTTCATCAAAAAGGAGTACATACAAATCAGATACACGACCTTCTGTCAAAGCACTCTTCGTCTGTATTATTTCCGGATCACCTGTGGCAAAAGATAAAGATAAATTAACAGCACGTCCTTCTTCCACATCTGTGGAAGATTTAATTGCTTGTTCATCTACACAAGCAGATAATAAAAATATACCCGCTAATAAACTTAATACATGCAAACTATATTTTTTCATACAATCAACTTTTTATAATTATTACCCTATTCTCTCTATTAATTAAATTCAGGAACATTGATATTTTCTCTACCC
>NZ_QSDP01000068.1:0-32600 GCF_003463685.1 Parabacteroides sp. AM58-2XD | reverse complement strand
TAGATCATGGATTACTTGTTGTGTGGTAACTTTAAAGTAATTCTTTCTTTGATATTTCCAATGGCTTTTTTCGTTTTAAGGGTATTTTTTCTTAAATTGATGACATTGGCTTATATCTGTAGGGAAAGTACCTATGTTTTCTATTTCTATACGGTCATCATAAATAGCAATTCCGACAGATCCGCCCGGAGAATGGTATTGCCTGTGACAAAGAGCGTTGATAATACCTTCTCTTAAAGCTTTCACCGGAACATTTAATTCTTCTACCCGTTCTACACTATTTATCTTTCCGGATAAAGATAAATGTTTGAAAAAGAATGCCATTGCAGCATCTAGTAGTTTGAAAATATTACCGTATATGCGTTGATTGTCAATAAATTCATCTTTGTTTATACCTCTAAATCGAGCCATTCTCAATAGGCATTGTGGATAGTTGGAGGTATCATCAGCAAACAACACTGCTGCAGCGTTTTTTAGTTGCCCATTTTTAGACAGTTTTAATTTCTCCAAAATAATAGTTATATCTGTCAGTGCTGTAGATTCCGGTAATCGACCACTTTCAATGCCTAATCGTACAGTTTTTAAAATCTCGTCTTTATCAAGGTCTTCTTGTTTTAAGTCTTCATTTATTAACGCTTCCCAGCCAAAACGAACCTCATCGCGTTGCATGAGTAATTGATTGTATGTCGACTGGGACATTGTAGAAGTCGTACTTTCTATTCGTATATATGGACGACCTTTGTAGGTAAATGGGCGGGTATATCTTTGTTCTTCAACATGGATAACTATGATTTTCTTTTCAGAATTATCGGGTAGTGGAATATAACTTATTTCAACAGCTGCTAAAGGTTCAAGTCGTTGAAGCGCATCTGCAACTATGCGTTTAGTTTGATCGCTGACTTCCTGCCCGATAATTTTTCCTTTGTCTGTAACTCCGAATAGAATAGTTCCGCCTTTTCCATTTAAGAAGGCACATAAAGTCTCCATTGCCCGTTCTAATTGTCCGGTTGTTTCCTTAAACTCTATTTGCCCGGTTTCTGTTTGGCTAACTAATTCCCTGATATTCTCGAGTGTTAATATTTCCATGTTTGTGTATTTCATATTCTAATCATTATAAAATGATTGATTTAAGTTGATTACAAAGATAACTTTTATAGTGAAGCGGGCTTGTTTTCTATGATGTTATTTTCCCCCCTTCCGCAGGTTTCGATGCCGTCTGTTTTGCTGCTTCCGGTTGCGGCGTATTATCTTCATTATATAATTCATTCTTCCGTTTATTCGCGTTCTGTACGAGACTGGTTACATAAACGGTGAAGATCGGGAACATCATCATTCCCAGTGCAGCCAGCAGAACCGATAGTATCCGTCCTGTCGGTGTGACGGCGTAAATATTTGAGCCAACTGTCGTAACGTCCATAAAGGCCCACCAAAGAGCATCATCATAACCGGTGACCTGCGGATTTACCTTATGTTCGATCACGAAGAATATCAGGCTGGAGAAATAAACCGTTGCCAGCAACATGGTCAGGTAGGATACGAATAGTCCTGAAGCCTTGTTTGAAGATAGCCATCCTACTACGATAGCCAGTGCATATCCGCTGCGTGCCAACGGGATAAAACGCAGGAAATAGGTGATTTCCGGGGAGAATTCAATTCCGTAATAACTGATAATATTAAGATAAGGAATAGATACGATTAAGAAAATAAAGTGGGTTTGCAGATAATATAATTTACGTTTTGATAAGAAAAACTCCAAAACGAAATCGGCAATAAAGAACATGCAGATCCAGAACTGTATCTTCAGATAGGAACCCTGTGTCATGAAAGGGATGTTCTTAAATGTATCGACTGAGATGACTACAATAAGGAAAAGGGAGAGTAGCAAAATAATAACATGCAAGACTCCGTATATTCCTCTTTTCTCGTAAATAATGTCATTGAAAGCAGACTTCATTGCGTTTAATAATTAGGCGTTTAGACAGAAATATTTTAGATTATCTAACAAAGGATACCGCGATTTTGTTTTTAACACTATTCTGTTAATTAACCTAGTTTGACATCTTGTTGACAAACTAACACAATAACGATTTGTTTTACTGACATATTTAAAGCGAAACTAAACAATACAAAATTCACATTTAAACAGTAAAATTCATGGCAAATGTAGGAAAAGCAGTAAAACTTGGAGTTTTTACTCTTGCAATTATGAATGTTACGGCGGTAGTGTCTCTCCGCGGACTACCTGCCGAGGCTGTATACGGATTAAGTTCAGCCTTTTATTACTTATTCGCGGCAATCGTATTTTTGATCCCTACGTCGCTGGTGGCAGCCGAGTTGGCAGCTATGTTCCAGGATAAACAAGGTGGGGTTTTCCGATGGGTGGGGGAAGCCTACGGTAAGAAATGGGGGTTCCTCGCTATCTGGGTACAATGGATTGAAAGTACGATCTGGTATCCTACCGTGTTGACCTTCGGTGCTGTTTCCATCGCCTTTATCGGGATGAATGATGCGCATGATATGACACTGGCTTCAAACAAAATGTACACGCTGGCTGTGGTATTGATCATTTACTGGCTGGCTACTTTTATTTCGTTGAAGGGGTTAAGTTGGGTTGGTAAGGTTGCTAAAGTGGGTGGTATTGTCGGTACGATCCTTCCGGCTGCCCTGTTGATCATCCTCGGAATCGTTTACCTGTCTATGGGCGGTCATTCAAACATGGACTTCCATGGTGATTTCTTCCCTGATTTCTCTAAATTCGACAACCTGGTGCTGGCCTCCAGTATCTTCCTGTTTTATGCAGGTATGGAGATGGGAGGTATCCACGTAAAGGATGTGGAAAATCCCTCTAAGAACTATCCGAAAGCCGTATTTATCGGGGCGTTGATCACTGTTCTTATCTTCGTATTAGGTACTTTCTCTCTGGGTGTTATTATTCCTCAGAAAGATATCAACCTGACACAGAGTCTGCTGGTCGGTTTCGACAATTACTTTAAATTTATCCATGCTTCCTGGTTATCTCCGATCATTGCCGTAGCTTTGGCATTCGGTGTGCTGGCAGGTGTATTGACATGGGTCGCCGGTCCGTCAAAAGGTATCTTTACCGTGGGTAAAGCAGGTTATCTGCCTCCTTTCTTCCAGAAAACAAATAAGATCGGTGTTCAGAAAAACATTCTGTTGGTACAGGGATGTGCGGTTACTTTATTGAGCCTGCTGTTCGTGGTAATGCCTTCCGTACAGAGTTTCTACCAGATCCTGTCACAGTTGACTGTGATCCTTTATCTGGTTATGTATCTGCTGATGTTCTCCGGTGCTATCGCATTGCGTTACCGGATGAAGAAGGCAAACCGTCCGTTCCGTATCGGTAAACATGGCAACGGATTGATGTGGTTTATCGGTGGTCTTGGTTTCTGTGGTTCGTTATTGGCTTTCATCTTGAGCTTTATTCCACCTAGTCAGATTTCTGTCGGTAGTAATACTGTCTGGTTTGCCGTATTGATTATCGGTGCTATTGTTGTTGTGGCTGCTCCGTTCATCATCTTTGCTTCCAAAAAAGCATCATGGGTTGATCCGAATGCACATTTTGAGCCTTTCCATTGGGAAGAAGCTAAAGTACAGGCTCCTGTAGCCGGTGCAACAGCTACTACTCAGACTGCCAATACAAATAGCACAACTACAACAACGAATACAACTAAATCGAATAATACACAAGCATAATATATACTTATGTAATTTCTATTCTACGTACTAAAAAGAGGAGGGGCGGAACCGTGATGGTCTCGCCCCTTTATTATACAGTGCGGGTCTCGGATTAACGGACTATTTCGATTGATGCAGTACCCAACAGACCGGCTTTCGTACTGCCCCGGTACATGGTCGGGACAGACAGGTAATAGTTGGCTGCGGTATTGTAAAGCAATATCTCGATTTGGTTATCTCCTTCCTTTATATATTCCGTGATGTTGAAACGCCAGGGCGGGGTGAGCTTCAATCCGACTTTCTGCTTGTTTATCCAGACTTCGGCTGTGGAGACCACTTGTCCCAGGTTCAGATATACTTTATCTCTGTTATTCTTTTCCAGATGAATGTTTTTCCGGTACCAGGCACCGCCGGAGTAAGTAGAAAGACCCTCTATCTGTGTCCAGTCTCCTGCGGAAATCAGACCATCCCCGCAGGTTTGTTTGATCGGGCCGTCGATAGCGGCGCCTCCGGCATTTCCCCAGGGTTCTTTTATGGATATGGCTACGGTTGATATCCGTTTGGACGGATTGGTCACTACGGCTTCATACCGGGTCAGGCCGTCCGGACGTTTCTCTTTTACGGTCAGATTGCATAAGGTACCGTTTACCCAGACTTTGGTCTCACCGAAGGCCGAAAACTCGAGTTTCTTCAGTCCGGGAGCAGAGGTAAAGCGGTATTGGCCGTAAGTAGGCTCTTCGGTTTTGTTTATATCGAATGGCAAAAGGGATAAGTCTCCCCGGAAATTCGTAGCAAGAGGTTTTTCTATGGTAACTTCTTTCAGTATACGAGGGGTATCTCCGGCTTTACGCACCACACAGTAAGTTACCCCGAATGTATCGTAATGGAGAACAATTTCATTGGTTCCCCGGTTAAGAGTGACGGTAGAAGTGGAGGGGCTGACTGCTTTACCATTGATGTAGATATCGGCCGGTTTTAGTTCTCCGAATATCAGTTGGTAATTACCCGTTTCGGGAGCCAGAACATTTGAATAGAGGTAATAGTTCTTGTTTCCGTTAGGATCTTCTACGCGGACTGTTTCCCTGAACTCTTTTTCGAGTTTACCCATACGGATAAATTCATCGTGAACAGTGGCTTTCAATCCATGCCATCCCTGATGACCGTAATCGTTCTCAACGCCCCATCGCCATGAAAACTCATAGGGTTTCCAGGCATATTCCTTATTATCGATTTGAACCCTGTTGCTTTGATAGGGAAGATGGGTGAGAAGTTCTTTCTCAGATAATTCAGGAGTGGCTTCCAGTATCATAAACTTGGTTCCGTAGGTGAAAGTCTGGCTTTTCCATCCTGAATCGTCGAAGGAGGGAGATTGCCAGTCCGCTGTTTCGGAAGAGGCCTGGTTGTATCTGGCTTTATAGATATAAGCGCCCAGCAGTTCATCGGTCGCAGGCCAGTGGAAGTCTCCGAATTTATTATTTAAAGAGGGTTTGAGGTCGAATGACCATTCACCGTCGAGTAATATGGTTTTGGAGACGCTCGTTTGAGGTACTTCTGTAATTATAGCCTTTTGGGCCGGATCGAAGACGAATAGATGGAGGTCTTGTTTTTCCATCGGCATTTGGATAATGGTTCCTTCGTCTGTTGTTTTTGAGGCGGTAATTTCTTTTGTTTTACCTGTCCAGGGATCCCATAATTCGATTCCTCCGGTGGCGCGGAAAAAGCATTCGGTACCGGAAGGAACATTGTATACGGCATACAGGTCCTTATTTCCGAGTTTACGGTGCATAATGTATGGCATATCTTTTTGCGGTTGCTGTGACAGGATGCGGAAGTCGCGGGTAAGGTTTGTGTCGAGAATGTCGAGCACTTCTTGGTTTTCGTTGGCTACAAACGCGTTCTTGCTGTCGGGCCTGAACAGTTTGTTTAGTAACGAACGTACTTCGGGATCGTTCAATCCTTTCTTTTCCGTTGCTTCTGGCAACTCTCCCAGGTTGATGACTATCCCGCCATTCTGTTTGAACTGCAAGGCTTTTTTCAATGAAGAATGACGGATTGCTTTCATGGACGGGATGATCAATACTTTGAATTCTTCGCCAGAGATATGGATTTTGCTGTTTTTTATATTGGCTTTTGCAAGCGATTCATAATCCATAAAGTCGAAATCGACACCTTCCCGGTATAGATACTCTCCCAAGCTGAATGCTTTTTGCACAGCCGTCTGGTCGTAACCGGCTACAACTGATTCTACCGGATACAGGATAGCGACATCGGCCCGGTGGTATCCCTGGGAGAGAATGTAGCTGAGACGTTCGGTACATTCCAGGAACGGTCCCATTTCTTCCCAGTAAGGCATGTGGGTATGATTACATGGAGGTGCCCATTCCCACCAGCCGCCCATTGTACTGTAGTAGAAACCATGCAGGCTGAGCAGGTTTTGCCCCATCACGAAGTTGGCAAAGGTGGCATCGGTCAGATTGGCTGTATTGGTATCCCAGTTACTGCTGTGGAAACCTTCCAGCCATACCCTTGGACGTTTATAAAGATGGGCGATGGAGGAGGCTACTTTGTTTTTTATAATGTCTTTTCCCAGGTTTGGCTGGTCGCAACCCGGTGCCTGGTTCCATCGCTGGGTACGGAAATAATCGCCGAATTCGCTGACATCTTTTCCTCGTCCGCCATGGTCGCAACCATAGATCAGGTTACGGTCTTCGTGCCATTGGTATACCGGAATAAAGAAGTTTTCTTCGCTCAGTGAAACCATGACATCGTTGTAGTCAAGCCGTATTTTAGGTGTGACCGGACCGATATGGGTGAACAGGGCGGTAAGATAAGGAACGATATCGTATCCCTTGCGTTTCCGGAATTCGTCTCTGAAGATTGAATTCCATATATAACCATGCAGATTGAAGTTCAGCTCATCGGAGAAGAAGAAGTTCAGTCCTCCTTTGGATTGTTCCGGGAAACGGTCTTCAAACCGTTGGAAGAAGTGTTTGACATAGCTTTTTCCGGAAAGAGGGTGCATCGGGTCGAGCGAAGGTTTTTTAGCTACGCTGTATATCTGGGTGACGATCCAGTTTCCTTCCGTGGGTGAATGCCATTCAATTTTGTTGCCTGTAAGATTTCCGGACAGGTCTATGCCTGAGTTTTCGATGATTTTCCCATCTGTTCCCAATTGGTAGGCGTAGAGGGAGAGTAGCTGGTCGTGGCATGTTTTTGCATACTTATTCTGGATCGTATCGCTTTCGAATTTCAGTTCGGCTCCTGTCAGTCCGGGATTTTCATTGAGGGCGTCGTCTACATAGGAACCTTGTCCCACTCCTAAAGTATAATCGCTGAGGCTGACGGTCATATTCCGTTTCTTTGCTTCCTCCATGAACCATCCGAACAGGTCCCACCATTCTTCCATGAACAGGGCCGGTTTGGAAGGGAAAGTTAGTCCATAGCTGACGCCTCCTTTGTCCGAATGGGCATAATTTACCTGTAGGCTGGTTACTTTTTTAGCTGCCATCTGATCCAGATGATAGGTAAGATGTTCTTTGGTCAGTGTATCTCCCATCCACCAGTAAAAAGGTACTTCACCATACCCTTTAGGTGGTGTTGCAAAACCTTTCTTCAGGTCTGTCTTAGCGGTGCGGTCCGGATGGCCGGGAGATAATTGTCTCGTCTGTGCAGCAATAGACAGGGACAAGACAGATAGAATAAGGGTAAAAAGTTTTTTCATGGGTGATTAGTTTAGAATATGTATTGAAGCAAAAATAGCTATTAATCAGAAGAATAATGTTTCAATAATGATATTAATGTTATGTATTTTGGCTGAAAAAGCAGAGGGATGCCATAACAAAGACATCCCTCGATCTGTTTATATTCGATTTGTTCCGGTACTTGCGATTCGTTCGTTGAGTATTGTTTGTTTGCCACTGTCCCAGTATTTACAATCGAGTTCAAAGAAAGTGGAAGTATAGGGTTTTGTCAGTTTTGTTTTGATGATGACTACTTCAAACAAATTGCTGATGCTATCCAGCCGGGCTATCAGGTCATCATGCCTGATGCTTGTTATTTCAGTTGCCGGAAGGATATTCCCCATCTCTGTTTTCAGATCATTTATCCCCGGGCAAAAATCTTCTTCCAGAAAAGATAGTTCTTCGTCCTGATAGATATGGGCATACACATGTAAAGAGTTATCCACCATCTTTTTAACTGTGTCCAAAACTTCCGTATAAGACTCGTTTGCATATAAAGTGGTGATACCTTCCCTGGTTTGTAACGGATAAGCCATATCTGTGATAACAATCCAGTTACGGTGTCCCAGCAGAGGGAGTTTGTCTTGCAGGACGGTTTGCCAGTCTGCTTTGTGTTGGGAGTGATGGTTGGTTGCTTCTTTTTGGATACACCCTCCGCTCAGGAACAAACAGGCGAGTAAGCAGTAGATAATATTTGATTTACCCATGACTTTATCGTTTTATGATTTGTTTGTCGCCTTCTTTCAGGTCAAAATGCTTTAACCGCATTTCTATTTCGTTACCGACGGTAAGGGATTTCAATTGGAGAGAACCGCTTATTACTTCAATTGTGATATCCTTGTCGCTGACGTCGATAGTTCCCCATGAATAGCCATTACTCCAAAAATAATTTCCCGGGCGTGCCGTAATTTTCATACTTTTATCAATGCCTGAATACTGAAAGTCGCTAAGTGCAATGATAGCAGACCAACTTGCCATGGATCGGGCATAATGATGACCGCATTCCGGCTCGCTGAATGGATTACGTTTTGCCCCATCATGGCGGTCGCGGATGGACCGGATACAGGTGAGTGCTTCTTTTTCCATTCCTTCGTAAATCATACCTACGGCTGCACAGTATTCAAACCCTGTCATTACCTCAGCAAAATAAGGAAATGGTACTTCCAGACGGCCTTTTGGCCAGGATGCCATAAGTAGTCCGGATTCATTGCCCATCACATATGAACGCATATTGTTGAAATGACGGCTGAAGTCTGATACGTAGTTGTATTTCATGATGCTGTTCATGGTTGTCTGAATATGATCTTTGTTTCCGAGATAACCCAGCCCGCATAAATGTGACATGTATTGGCCGACTAACTGGTCTACCAGACAGCCTGGACCTAGCTGGAAAGATGGAATTTTGACATTCGGATTATTCATATCGAGGTATTCAAATGTCTCCGGATCGGTTATTTTGTGTTCATAATATTCGCCGTTGAACAAATTTTTGTCCATCCAGTTACTGCCTTGTTCGAACAACGTTTGGCACTTTTGGGCGAAGCCTTTATCTTTCATAGCTATAGCCATCTTTTCCGCTGCTTTCAGTGCTCCCATATACCAGAAACCCATTTGAGGATTAGGGCCAAAGTAATTCACGTCCATAGTGTTGTGTTGAGAACCCTCCATTACGCCATCCTGGTTGCCATCCCAACCCTTTTCAGTCCAGGCGTAAGAAAGTACTTTTTTGATCTGTCCCCAGTTATTTTTCAGGAAATCAGTGTCTCCGGAAAGTTGCCATTCGCGGTATATCTTCATGATACAGCCCATTTGTCCGTCGGCTGCGGCACTGTTTCCTTTATTTGCTTCATTTAGTGGGAGAGAGGCTCTGAAGTTCATCAGGCCGTTCTCTTTAGTTGCGTAATTGAACTCTACGTCACGCATTGTTTTTGCCAGTTCTCCGAATAGATAAGGAGTAGCTGTTTCATAGTTCCAGACATGCGTACAGGAACCGGCGCAGGAACCGAAACGATCCATTACGCCTTCCCAACCCATCATATGACCGCTGGGTAAACGGAATACGGTTTGCGACCGTAAGGTTGCCAGATTGAATAATGCTGCTTCTTTTACAACAGCCGGATAAGAAGTATTGAGTAAGGCGTTTACGAAAGATAAGGTTTTTTTCTCCAGTCCGGGAATTTGCGGAATGATTGTTTCTGCCGCTTTCCAGGCATCTGTATATTGACGGCTGTAATAATTTCCGACAACTGTGGAGGACCAGGCTTTCCGGTTTGGAAAATTCCAGGTGATATAGAATGTGAATGTTTCCGTGCTTTGCGGTTTTACTGTTTTTTTTACGGAGAGTGAGGCCATCGGGTCTTCATCTTCCTGTTTGTTTCGCTCGGTTAGCATACCGTCGGCACTGAAATCATCCCAGAAGTTCAGGATACCGTTATTCCAGTTGTCGGCTTTCGATGAAGTACGGTAGCTTACTCCACTGGTTGCCTGTGTCGTGAGAGCGACTGTTCCCCAGGCAGGATCATTTTTATCCACTCCGTCTGAATAGAGATAGATTCCTTTTATTCCTTTGTTTTCAACGTATTTGTTTTTATTGTCTTTTACACCGGTTGGGATATAGTCTCCTTTCCAGTCGGTACGGAATTTGCTTCCGTCTTTCCCTATAAAATTGCGCATGGAGCCACAAATAGCAATTTCCATCGGTTGACTGGTTGTATTGGTCACTTCATAGGAAAGTACGGCAACAGGTAATCCGCTTGCTTCTGCATCCCCCGGAATAAGCGGGTTGAATCCTTTTATCGTGACTTTCACCGGTAGGTCTTTGTCTGATAAATGTACTTGTCCGAACGGATAAGCAGCATCAAATGAAGCCTGTGCAAAGCGAGGTAAGCCATGATGATTTACCGGACGACCTTCATAATGGAGATATTCCTGAGGGTATAAAGGACCGGCCAGTAGAGTGGTGGTGGCTTCCTGATTTTGTGGCTTCGCATAGATTGCGAAGAACGGGGCATTGTTTCCGGTTGTTACCGTACTGTATTTCTTGGCAGGTACATTCATGATCTCCCAATCCCGGAGTTCTCCGCGACCACCCAGCGATACCGTTCCGGTCCCGATGCCTCCTAATGGAAGTGCAATCTGGTAAAGGTGTTCCTGGTCGTAGTTTTTCAGTACCGGCCATTCTTGTGGCTTCCATTCCTGAGATGCAATGGCTCCGGAAACGAGTGTACAAATTGTTAGTAATATTAATTTGTTCATATTTTAAAGTTAGTATAAAAAGCGATCAGACTTTATTCGGATCGGCTTTTTCTTGTTAATATAATTACCAATTCGGATTTTGTCCTAAGTTAGGATTCTTATCTCTTGCTGACTGAGGAATCGGCCACAGGTAATGTTTACTTGCGTCAAAAGTACGGTTTTGTCCCAGGAATTGTTCTACGGAATAATCTCCAATAGGAGCCTTTTCATCCTTATTGATACCGTATCCTGGTTCGTTTAGAACTTTTTCTGCTGTTTTCCAACGAAGAATATCAAAGTAACGTTTATGTTCCGCTACGAATTCGTGTCGTCTTTCTTCCCGTATCTTTTCCCTCATAGCTTCCTGGTTGCCGATTAACTTATCTACTCCCGGCAATTCAGCACGTTTGCGTACCTGATTAACAGCCCATGCTATCTGTGTATTATTCGGATCATATTCGTTTAGTGCTTCTGCATAGATCAAGAGAACTTCCGCATACCTGTAAAGACTGAAATTAGTCCAAGAAGCATTTGGTTTTTCTAATTCCTGGTCATTATATTTCAGATACATGTAACCAGTGATGCCTCCCCCTTCATGATTGATTCTTTCATCTTTATTATAGGCCGGATGTGGCATATAAGGCTCATAAGAACCATTCGGACGTAAACACTCATAACCTGGCAGGAAGAATGTTTTTTTCAAACGGGCATCTCTGTTATCCCATGGGTTATTCTTATCATACAAATCGGATTCATAAATAGTTTTACCATCTGTCGTTTCGTAAGAATCTACCAGTTGGCGGGTTGGACAGAAACTTGCCCAGCCTTGTCCGGTTATACCGGTTCCTGCCGGAGAAGCTAGAATTGGTAACATATGCGTTTTCTCGTCTTCCTTGTATTGAAAAGCCAATATAACTTCTTTGTTATTATTATTAGCTTCCGCCTTGAATATATAGGCGAAATCATCTTCTAAGCCATATAGATTCAGATCAATAACTTGTTTTGCTGCATTGGCTGCTTCTTTCCAAAGATCGGTTGCATCCTGTCCTTTATGGAATTTAGCGTAACTTGCCATATCCAGATACATGTCGGCTTTTAGTGTCAGAGCTGCTCCCTTCGTGATACGTCCAATATCATCACCGGAATAGGTTTCCGGTAAATAATCGATTGCTTTATTTACGTTTTCAAGTGCATAATCTAATACTTCCTGCTTTGGAGAACGGGGTAACGCTGCTTCTTCCAGGTCAATCGGTTTTTCTTTGATCAATGGGATATCACCGAAATGACGTGTCATTCGGTAATAACGTAATGCCAGGATAAAACGGGCCTCTCCTTCAAAACGTTTCTTTTTAGCCTCATCGATTTCCATGCCCTCCAGACGGTCTAAATAGTAAAGAATTCTACGGATATGGTCGTATTTCCATTCTTCGGAAAGATAACCGGTTGCTGCATTGTGTGAACCTTGGCAAATATATCCCAAACCACTTTCTCCCCAGGCATTTGTCATCAGCGAATTATCACTTTGACAGTCGCGCCAGAAATCACGTGAATCGGGTAGTAACGGGTATAAAGCATTTACACCTGTTTGTGCATCCGCTTCTGTTTGCCAGAAGGTATTTTCCGAAGCCTGGGAAAGAGGATCTCTATCTAAGAAATCAGAACAACTGCCGAATGTTAAGGCAGAAACTAATAAAAATGCAATACTATATTGTTTCATGATTTTTAAAATTGAAGATTAAAACCAAATGAGAATGTTCTTGACAACGGATACCAGCCTCCTTCCGGATCAAATCCGTCGTATCCGGTGATAGTAGCCAGGTTTTGTCCGGATAGATATAATCTCAAATATTTGATATTTACACGTTCCAATACACTTTTCGGAATAGTATAACCGATCTGTATATTCTGAATCTTCAGATAGTCGGCTGTACGCAACCAAAAACTATTGTATCTTGAATCATAATCATTGGATGTATTCGATAATGTCAGACGTGGATAAGAAGCGTTCGGATTACTTTCACTCCATGCGTCCAGATGCATCGGTCGTGCATTGTCTGTCAGATAAAATGCCCATCCTTCGTATCCCTGAAGATACTTTTTAGTATTCAGTTTACCATACATATTCATGGAGAAATCGAAATCTTTATATCCGAATGAAAGATTCAGACCAAAATTTACAGGTATTTTTCGGTTAAGTACGACACGGTCTTCACCATCGATTTTTTTGTCACCGTTTTGATCCTTATATTTAATATTGCCTGGTAACACATTTCCTTGATTCGGTGAATTGGCTATTTCTTCTTCACTCTGGAATAGACCGATTGCTTCGTAACCGAATGGTAATTGATACCGGTCATTCAAATAAGTCACAGAATTTCCTTCGATCCATCTTTCAGAATCACCCATCTCTAACACTTTGTTTTTTGAATAACTGAGATTGACATCTACTCCCCAACGGAAATCATTTTTACTATCCTGATAGCTGGCCATAATTTCCATACCTTCATTTCTCATTTTCAGTAAATTTGATAAAGGAGCGGATAATCCGAATTCACTGGGTACAGGAGGTGTATATAAAATATCTGTTCTCATATTCATAAAATAATCGGCAGATAATTTTATACGCTGTTCCAGCCATCCAAAGTCAATACCGAAGTTACTAACTTTCGCTTTTTCCCATGTTATATTAGGATTGATAGCTACATTATTATAAGCACCACCGACTAATTTGTCGTTGAATGTATAAATTTTAGGGTCGTAACTTAGAACTTGTGCTGTTGCATAGTAACCTACTTTTTCGGCATCTCCTAAAATACCCCATGATGCTCTGATCTTCAATTCTGATAACCAGTTGGCCGTTGATTCCATAAAAGATTCACGATGTAAATTCCAGCCGGCGGAGAAAGACGGGAAAGCTCCCCAACGGTGTCCTTTGGCAAAACGGGAGGAACCATCACCACGTACGCTCGCTTCAAATAGATATTTACCTTGATAATCGTAGTTTAAGCGACCGAACCAGGATTGGACAGCTACGTCCTGGGCATTACCTCCGTTTTGTTTATTTGTATTACCGGTGTCCAATACATCTATACCGGCAAAAGGCATATCTTCTCTGGATGCCCAGAAATTTTCTGTTTTGTAATATTCTTGTGAATAACCGGCCAATACTTTGAAATTGTGATTGTCGGATATTTTAAAAGAATAATCGGATGTAAACTGTAACTGTGTGCGGAAGTTATACGAGTTTGTTTCCTTCAATGAAGAAACTCTGTTTTCTGTTTTAGCTATATTCCCTTCTTTGTCATACAGATAATAAGTATTTACTCTGTTTTTTGTTGTTGTATTTTGAGAATATGTAGCAACACTTCCTTTTATATTCCAGTCTTTTAAAGGAGAGTAAGTGACATCGAAAATAGCCATCATCTCTTTATGTCTTTCTTTGGAATATCCGGATTCATTAACACCTGCAATCGGGTTACCTCCCATTGCACCACCGGCAGCATATGAACCGTCAGGATTAAAAATAGGTGTAACAGGTGAGATACGTGCAGCCTGTGTCTGCCAAATGGTTGTTCCGCCATTCGGATTTTGGATATTTGTCTGTGTATACTGTAAGCTGGCGTGTGCTTCCAGATTTTTTAATATTTGGAAACGCATATCTGGTTTGAATACCAAACGATTGTAGTTATTGTTCGGTAAGTTACCTTCCTGATAGTCGTTAGATACGGAGAAACGATAGGAAATAGCTTTTTCTTTACCGGATACTGCTATATGTGTATTGTTGATAACGGTATTTTTTTTGTAGATTTCTTTATACCATTTATTATCTGCATATTTGCTGGCATGTAAATCTTGAATACCTTGCTCTCCGTAAACCGCTTCTTTTCCATCATTGATCATGGCCTGGTCATACAAACGCATGAAATCTTCTGCTCCGACAAAGTCTAATTTGAATTGCGGGTTCTGTATACCTATGTTGCTGGAAAATTCAACGACAGGACGATCGGTTGCTTTAGCCGTCTTGGTGGTTACCAGAATAACACCGTTTGCAGCACGGGAGCCATAGATAGCGGCTGATGCTGCATCTTTTAATACAGATATGCTTTCGATATCATTTGGATTCAATGTATAAATATTACCCGGCATACCGTCGATTAGTACTAAAACACCGGAACTACCTCCAATGGTAGATGTTCCGCGGATATTGATACTGGCTCCTGAACCGGCTGCCCCACTACCTTTCGTTACGGCCATACCGGGAACAGAACTGGATAGCAACTCTTGTACGTTTGTTACCGGACGTGATTTAAGAACTTCTTCTGTTTTAACCGTACCGATAGAACCGGTCAGATTTACTTTCTTTTGCGTACCGAAACCTACAACAACGACTTCTTCCAGTGCTTGTGAGTCTTCTTTCAGGATAATTTTTATATTATTTTGATTTCCTGTTCTGATTTCCTGTGGGGTATAACCAATGTAGGAAATAACGATAACATCTTTATTTGATATATTTTCCAAACTGAAGTTTCCTTCTGTGTCTGTAATCGTTCCGTTTGTTGTTCCTTTAACAGATACATTGGCACCAATTATAGGTTCTCCATTATTGTCTTTAACCGTACCTGTAATCTTTCTGGCTGACTGCTGGGTTTCGTTGACAATATTCGGCTGATTTTTTTTGGATAACAAAATGTATTTGTTGGTAAATTCGTAACTGATATCCGTACCGTCGAAGGCATCTTTCAGGTATGAAATTACTTTTCCTGATTTTTCCTGAACATGTATTTTCCGTTCTGTATCTACTTCCCGATTACGAAATACCACCAGATAGTCTGTTTGTTTCTCTATTTGATTGATAAGTTGCCCGATAGATATCACATTTGTTTCCAGTTTCATAATGGCATTCTGTGCCTCTGTATTTGTTGCCATCAGTTGAAAAATACAGACGAATAACATAAATAGCGATATTCTCATGATTCTAAAATATTCTTTAAAGTGTTTATCATGTACAATAAAGAGTGGTAACAAAGTTTTTATTTTCATATCTTTGCTAATAATTAAGTGAATACTAAAAATTTTTGACTTGATGTGTTTACTTGATTGCCAACGGCGGATGTTACAGCATCTGCCGTTTTTGCTTCTAAAAATGTTTCTTCATAGGCATTCTGTTTTAATGATTATACATGTTTATCTGCTTAAAGTGAAGATGTTACTTTCTTCATCTTTGCTGATTTTGAATTTGTGTATTCTTTGTATCATACGTAGAATTTCATCAATACCATCCCGCTGGCGGAATTTTCCGGTATATTCCCAATTGTATATGGATTGATCTTTCACAATGATCTTTACGTCATAATAGAGTTCGAGTTTCTTCAATATGTCGATAAGCGGTTCGTTAATAAAGCTATATATCCCGTCTCTCCATAAGAAATAATCCGCATGAGGAAAGGTGCTGATTTTCATTTGGTTCCTCTTTATAGTTACTTGTTCATCCGGTTTAAGGATAATACCTTTGGATTCGGCATGAGGGAAATATACTTTTAACCCTCCTTCAAGCAAGCTTGTCTGAATTGTCTCTTTCCCCGGATAACTGTGAACATTGAATTTTGTTCCCAGAACTTTCATCTCTACTCCCTGAGAAGATACGATAAACGGTTTATCAGGGTTTTTAGCCACATCGAAAAAAGCTTCACCTTCTACAGTTACTTTCCGTTCTTTTCCTGTGAATAAAGCCGGATAAGTAAACTTGGTTTGAGAGTTCAGCCAGACTTCGGTTCCATCTTGTAAAGTCAATTGTACACGTTGACCGGCCGGTACATAAAGGATATTTTCGATGTTCGCTACAGGTTGTTGAGTCTTGTAATGACTGGTGGTGAGCCAATAAGTCGATAAAACCAGTAATGTGATGGCTGCAGCATAGCTGGTTGCATATAACATGATTTTACGTATCTTTTTTGTTCGGATAATTTTGTTGAACAGTATATATCCCTGTCTGTTCTCCTCTTTATTATCCGCCTGGTCAGAAAGATGTAACAGAGCATGTATATTTTTGTATTCGATGAATTGTTTTTTCAATCCATCATCCGCCTCTACCTGTCTTAAGAACTGCAGTCCTTCTGTAGTATTAAGTTCTCCCTGGAAATATTTAATTATTTGTTCATTCATAATTTTGTCCTTGTATATAGTAGACACTTATACAGGAGAAAATCGTTAAACAAAAAGATTATTTTTTTCGGATTTCTTATAAAGAGAGGAGAAACAACAGTATCGGAAGGTAATCTTTGAGTTCAGTTCTTAGTTTTTTATAGGCGATACCTATTTGACTGCCAACGGTATTAATAGAAATATTCAGTTCCTGAGCAATCTCATTATGTTTTTTTCCTTCAATTTTGCTCATGATGAATATAGCTCTGCATTTTTCGGGAAGGGCATCTAATGCACGGCTAATGATTTTTTCGATGTCATGATCCGAAAAAAGATTATTATCGAAGACTTCTAATGAATCTAAATTCATTCGTAGGGAGATGGTGTATTCTTCCTGTAGTTTATTGGCTGTTTCTTGTACGACTAATTTGTGACGCAGATGATTCAGGCATTTGTTTTTTATGGTAGTGAACAAATAGGCGATGAGATTCATATGCATATTGAGCATTTCTTTGTTTTCCCAAAGTTCAACGAAGACATCCTGCACAATATTTTCGGCATCTTCCTCTGAGATAACGTATTCTTTTGCAAAATACTTCATCTTTGAGAAATATGAGAGATAGACGTCTTCAAATCTGATTCTCTTTTCTTGCTCGGGGAATGCCTTTATTTTCATAGGTTAATAACTTTGTTCTAGAAGAACTATTGTATTTATCTAAATGCAAATATAAGTTATTTATGAGATAAGTACCTAATCATGTGGAACAAATCATCTTTCCTAAAATAAAAACGTTCAGAGGATAGAACAAATAGGAAAAACTATATATATCATCGTATCAGACAGTTAAAAGGAATAGATGGATATAGTTCTTCTAGAACTAAGGTTATTATTTACTTTATTCTTATTTCCTCTTTTTCATAGTGAATACAATTTGACGAAAGATCCCGCTCATATCTTTAAGAATATAAGCCGGGAATAATTATTATCATAATTGATTTGGATCATAAACAACGGAAACCGATTTTTCTGATCGTCTATAAAACTTTGAAAACAGTGACAACAGCAGCGTGATCGGAAGCCCAAACATAATCAATCTCTGGTGCGGAACGGATAATTTTTGAAGAAATAGCTTTTACTTTTCCTTTATAGTAGATAAAATCTATTCGGGACATTTGCATTTGGCCATAAACAGCTGAAATGGTTCCTCCCTGGTAGGCAACCTCATCCGGATTCATTTCCCGGAAACTGTCGCGGAATCCTTTTTCTACCATATATCGTGATACAGGAAAAGAAACCGGACCATATCCCCAATGCAAAGGTCTTGCTCTTTCTGTCCAATCTTGATGACTACATGAATTGAAATCCCCACTGATTACAACCGGCATATCAGGTGTATCCAGATTAGGGATAACATCTTGTGTAACAATATTACGAATGTCGGGTAGAGCTAGAATAGAATCTTCTGCTGTCCAAATGTTTGGATCTAAACCGGTATTTGCATATCCGCTGGTGTATTCCGGTCGGTAGGCGTAACGTAACCAACAGTCAACCAACAACATCCTTTTGCCGTTCGCGAGGGTAATTTTAGCAGGATTGGATTTGAAAGGTTCTCTGAATGGGATGGAATCTATTGGAAACCGGGTATATAATGCCAGATTATCAGTAAGGGAATGGGTCTGCATATTGAAACCTAAACTATCCGCAATCATTTTCTGTATGCCGTATGCTTCCTGCATCATAATAACATCTGCATGTGTAGCGCGGATTAAATCAAGGATACGTAGTTGTCCTTGATTACCCAGATGTACTCCGCCATTCCAGATATTCCATTGTACTATTTTTACCATATTGGGATTCTTTAAACTGTTGGTTGTAACGGTTTTGAGAACTTCATCTTTTCCATATTCCGGAATATAATTTGTCTGGTCTAACTGGAAGGATGTGATGGTTGCATTTAATGTATTTCCAATTGTAGCCTGATCTTTTATATCGAAAGTTACCAGGAAATAATTTATGCCGGGTGCCAGTTTAATGGCTGTTTCCGGTGAGGCTGTGAGTTCCATTTGAGCAGATGGAGTTATACCTGTTCCAAATAGTTCGATTTTAACATCGGAGCGGGCTTTTTGGCCGGTATAATATATGTGCACATATTCTATATCAGACAGTGATGTCGTTTTAGAGAGGTCTAGATTGAGTTTTGTCAAACTCATTGCTTTTTTATCTCCTTGAACTGCGAGTCTGAGTTTTACTATCTGATCATCTTTTGTTCCCTGATCTGCGTCCCATTCACTATTGATACAAACTGCATTGAATAGTTTTTGTTTGCCGGTATATGATCTAAATGAAGGATTGTCATTTATTACACCATATGCTAAAGGTAATGTCCCTTTATATTTGTTACGTCCGTTGCGAATATGATATGCCTGATGCCCTTTCCCTACCCAGTTTATAGATATTTCATCTTCCAGATCATCAAAGTTATAATAACCTTTCAGGTTTTTAAAGAAAGGATGTTCTGCTTCTATCGGACGGTTCATCCATGCTTGTAGTACGTTTACTGGCAGTCCGGTATTCCGGTATTCCACACACGGACTTCATCTATCATACCACCAAAAGTAAAATCAACATCTGTTACACCGATTGCACCAGGTAATATGGCTAGAACAGTATCCTTTTTGTCTATTATTTGACCGTCCAGAAATAATGAGGTTGTTTTTCCATCACAACTTAAAGCGACATGATGCCATTTGTCATCAAGACGGGTCGAGGCAGTCAGATTCGCTTTAGTACTATGCAGTTTTCCGTTTTTAACAACAAGAGGCAGGTTGTCTGCTGTATTTAACTCACTGTATTCACCACCGCCAATGATAACTTCCAGTTCTTTCCATTGCGTATCGTCACCTTTGATCCAGGCTTCGAGTGTCCAATTATTTTCAATAATTCCCATTCCTGTACGAACATTGTTGTCATTTCCGTCCAGACAAAGGGCCAGATTTGTTGTTTGAGGTGTTATTATATTATTGTTTAATTTCTTAATTTCTCCGTGAAGTTGAAGGAAGGACAGAATGAAAAGGTAAGTTATAATAATTTTATTTGTAGTCATGCCGTATGAGTTTTATGTAGAACCCGATAAATATTGTTCTATTTATCGGGTTCCTGATTATTTATTGTAGAATTATAGTCCACTGCTGTGAACGTTTACCGCTGGCAGAAGTTACGGTAAAGGTTCTTGTCCTGGCAGACCAATCTTCGTATTTTCCCAGTGCAGGAGTGATATTCGCACCTGATGATAAACCACAGCTTGTGAAAATGTTGGATAAACTAGTCCCTTCTTTTATCGTGACTTTAACCGTTCCGGCTGTTGCATCGATAACCGGATCACCAACCGTTATATTCGCTTTATTTGTGTCGTATGCTTTGAATGAGATAATAGTAGTGTTGTCGAATTCAGGAACATCCTCAATATCTACTTTTTCACATGAAAAGCAAAAAGCAGTAATCAATATTATGAATAAATACTTAATCGTGTTCATACTTTAAATTTTTATTAGAAACCTGGATTTTGTTGAATATTAGTTCTCAGAATCTCGTCATGCGGGATTGGGTTCAGGTATAAACGGTCATCCCAGACACGACTGTCAATTTCATCTACCCTGAATTCGGTAGGAGAAGTGAAACGTAATCCATGAAGTTTTTTCTGGGTCTTGTCTCCAATTCTCCAGCGGCGTACGTCCCAGAAACGATGATCTTCAAAAGCCAGTTCAAGACGACGTTCTTTTCTGATCAATTCGCGTAACTTGGCTTGATTTGTTTCTGTTATATCCGGTAGTCCTACACGTGCACGAATAACGTTGACAGCTTTTAGTGCTCCTTGAATGTCATTTGTTTCCAAACGTGCTTCTGCATCATTCAGGAATATTTCTGCATACCGGATATAAATCCAGTTAGTACTGTGATCTTGGCCAGAAGCACCTGCATACGGATAATTATAGTTATCATAGTCAATCCATTTCCATACGTTGTAACCAGATGGGGAACCGTCTGCTTTATCTGGTGTATCCATTAGATAGCGGTCGACTGTGACAGGACCTTTATCACCTTTCAGGAATATCTGTGCTCCGTGATAAACCAGATTGGCATAAAAACGAGGCTCTCTGTTTTCATAGATCTTTGTGCTGTTTATATCGAATGTACCCATATTGGATTTATCGCTGAATGTAGGAGCTTGACCACCATCTTTTAATTCGAATTCATCGACCAGTTCCTGTGTCGGTCCCATACCTCCCCATCCGCGGTCACCGTATGGATTATTGATATAAGTGACCATATGATAGATCATTATATTATTATAGACATCAGGACTTTTATACTGTTTGTCAAAAATGATTTCTTTATTATCCTTGTTAGTACTCCACCAGATAGAACGGTAACTTTCCGGCGTTTTGCCATCAACCAATTCGTAGCCTAGTTTATAAACTTCCTCACAACTCTTTATCACAGCATCATATTGCTTTGTATATAGTTCCACTCTTGATTTTAAAGCCCAGGCAGCGCCTTTTGTTGCCCGTCCCTTATCTTTTCCATCCCAGGAAGCAGGCAGGAGTTCGATAGCTTTATTCAGATCCTGCAAGATGAAATTATAGCATTCCTCTTCACTACTACGGGGAATATTCCAGTTGTCGTTCATTGTCAATACCTTGTCTAATAAAACAACGCCTCCATAGCGTTTTACCAAATCGAAATAGAACATGGCTCTCAGAAAATGAATTTGTCCTTTCTGTAAAAGTCTGGTACTTTCTTCAACGGGAGCATTATCTATTTTTTCAAGGAACCGATTGCATTTACGGATATATTCGTAGTGATCGTTCCATATATTATCGTTTGTCGAAGTCGGTGTTTCGATATTATAATTGAACCGTAATTCTGAAAGCTTGTTTTTCTCTTTATTCGCTGTTACTGAGTTATCGGATCTCGATTCATTCAGCATATATGAATCGATCAGAAGTTCTGCATAGACATCATTTACATAATACTGGATCAGTACAGGATCACTCCAGAATGCATCGTCTCCCAGTTCATCCAATGGTTCCTTATTTAGTACATCGCTACAGGAAAAAGATAGCAGTGCCATCAATATCAATAAAGGTGATTTTATATTTTTCATACTCTTCATATTAATTAAAATGTTACGTTAACTCCCAGCGTATAATTTTTCATTTGTGGATAAGCACGTCCTGCAGAGTCTCGTGATTCAGGATCGAAATATTTGATAGCTGAACATGTAAATAAATTCTGAGCACTTATGTACAAACGCAGACCCTGGAATAAAGGAACGCGTTTCAAGAGCGTGGTTTTAAAATTGTATCCCAATTCTATATTTTTCAGACGCAAATATGAACCGTTCCTTACCCAAAAAGAAGAAGTTTCTGCATTGTTGGCATTATTTCCATAATACAGGCGGGGGAATTCGGCATCCCTGTTTTCCGGAGTCCATGAGTTTCCGATATGATGTTCGAATAATGTACCTCCCAAACCTTCTCTATAAGGCTGTGCCAGATAACCGCCATAATAAAAGTCTGTCATACCGGCTCCCTGGAAGAACAATTGCAAATCGAATCCTTTATATTCGCATCCCATATTTAATCCGAATATGAGTTCGGGAAATTTGCTTTTACCGATAGCGACTTTATCTTCTCCGTCGATTTTACCGTCTCCGTTCTGGTCTTTGTATTTAATGTCTCCGGCTTTAGCTGTTCCGAACTGAGGTTGAGGCCAGTTATCAGCTTCTTCGTCAGACTGGAACAACCCCAGTGCTTCGTATCCGTATAATTGGTCCATAGGACGTCCTGTTTCTCTTATTCTCGGGTTATTTTTTTGTCCTGCCGGCTCCAATAAATCAATTACTTTATTCCGTGCCCAGGTAAGATTTCCGGTAATAGAGTAACTGAAGTCTCCCAGATTATTTTTATGTGAGATATTGAGATCCACACCACGATTATCTACTGTTCCGACGTTAGCTGCGGGTAACTTATATCCCAGAATTCCCGGCATATCAGTTCTTTCTCTTAAAATATCACGGGTAACTTTGTAGAAATAATCGGCTTCCAACGTTAATTTGCTGTCGAAGAAAGAGGCATCTACACCTATATTGAACATTTCGGAAGTTTCCCAGGTAATATCAGGATTCGGGAAACGGGTTTCTGTATATCCGATCCCTATTTCAGGACTCGAACCACCAAAGACGGCATTAGTGCCTACGCCGTAAGCTGACATATATTGGAAACGGTCTATTTCATCTGTTCCGGCTTTACCCCAGGAAGTTCTTAATTTTAGATTGTTAATAACACCGGTGTATGGTTCCATAAACGGTTCTGCTGAGATTCTCCAGGCAGCGGATACGGAAGGGAAGAAACCGAATCTTCTGGATTTAGGAAACTTTTCAGAACCATCTATACGACCGTTTGCTTCTAACATATATTTTTCTTTGTAGTTATAAGTCAAACGGAATACGGTTCCTATCTTACCATTTTCAGATGCTTTACCTCCATTGTTTTTGTCTTTGTCAGGACCGGCGAATAATTGATTGATGGAAGAGAACTGATATTTGTAACGGGCTGCCCAGAAATCATTTTCGTTTCCTTCGGAAGCAGTGAAAACAAATAAGGCTCCCAGTTGATGATCATTGTTTATACGTTTGTTATAACTGGCTTGTGCTTCAAAAGTATATGATTGTTCACTGTCAAAAGATTCTTTTAAATCAGAACCTTCCCGGTTAGGGGTGCTGCTATCATATTCTCCCAGGATCTTATTCCAGATGTAGAAGTTTACGGGAGTTAACCATTCTTTGTTCTTTGCATACGCTTTATCGAACGAGAAAATTCCTTTTACATTCAAACCCTCGACGCCGGGTACATTCAGATCTAAAACGAAACGGGTATTTAAAATACTTTTTCTGTCTTGTTTCCAGCCTCCGTCTGTTACCAGGCCGATCGGATTATAACCCAAAGAAACTTTTCCCAGTTTGCCGTCAGGAAAACGTCCCGGATCAGTCTGCGGATTACGGTACATGTTATGGAAGATGAAATCCGTCGATTCGGAGATTGTGTTTCTGTCTTCCTGGCGGTATGCAATATCGGCAGATAAAGTCAGGTATTTGTCGATAAGAGTTGCATCAATATTGGTACGTACATTATACCGTTTGAAGTCTGCGGAAGGAGTATTTGTGCGGGTATCTCCATACAAAGCACTTTGATCGACATAACCGAAACCGACAAAATATTTAATATTATCGCTGCCTCCGCTGGCTGTCAGGCTATGTTGTTGTTGCCAGGCTCTTGGTAGCAACACCTCTTTCAACCAGTTGGTATTAGGATATCCGTAAGGGTCTGAGCCGTCTTTGAATTTTTGTAATTCTTCTTCGGAATATTTACCGTATAATCCTGGATCGTTGCCCATATCCAGTTCTTTGTTGCGCCATGCCTCGTTCATATAGCGGGCGTGATCATAAGAGCTGGCTATTTCCGGTAAACGGGTAGGTTCTCCGAAACCACCTTTGAAGTTATAGCTAATGGTTGCTTTACCGCTTTTACCTCGTTTAGTAGTGATAAGGATTACACCGTTGGCCCCGCGTGCCCCGTAAGGTGCAACGGCTGAAGCATCTTTCAGCACTGTCATGTTTTCAATTTCACTTGGATCCAGCTGACTCATATCACGGCCGACGATACCGTCTACTACAATTAACGGGTCTGTCGATGTTGGTGAACTGGAGCCGCGAATAATGATTTTAGGATTCTCATAACCGGCTTCACCGCTGGACTGTTGTATCAAAAGACCGCTGACACGTCCTCCCAACGAAGATGTTAAATTGGTAGATGGCAAAGATTCCAAATTGCTGACTTTTACAGTAGAAGCAGATGCGGTAACTGTCTGTTTCTTTTGAACTCCGTAACCAACCACTACAACCTCTTCGATCGTTTGAGTATCTTCTTTTAATTTTATATTGAAAGATTTTTTATTTCCTACGGGAATGAATTGTGTGAGATAACCTATATAGGAAATTTGAATAGTCGCATTGGCCGGGACTTCCAGTGTAAATTTACCGTCTATATCTGTAATAGTTCCGATAGTAGTACCCTGGACAGACACATTTGCTCCGATAATGGCTTCCCCGGCTTCATCCAGAACAGTACCGTTGATTGTAGTTACCTGTTGTTGGGTTATTTGTACGGAAGGAGTCTGATTTTTCATCAGCATAATATTGCTTCCCTCCATAGCATATACAACATCAGTCTGTTCAAAGACTTTTTTCAGAACTTCTGCAACTGTTTTATTGGTTGCATTAACCGTTACTTTACGGTTTAGATTTACCTCATTTTTATTATAGACGAACAGATAGTCTGTCTGCTTTTCAATCTCTTGCATGAGTTCCTGTGTCGAGATGTTTTTTGCAACGATGGATACCCTCATTGTTTGAGAGGTAGCTTCTATTGCAAAGACTCCCGATACGAATATAAAGAGAGAAATGAAAGTCAATTTCATAATTCGAAATATATGTTTATAATGTGGTTTAAATGGGATAAAAGAATCCCCGTACAAAATATTTTTCATACTTTTGTAAATTGTGTTAGTTAATACTTTGATATTTAGGGAAAGAAGTCGGGTATTGACTTACTTTGAACCGGTAGGTGTTGGAGCACTTGCCGGTTTTTTTGTTAGTTCATTTCATTTACATCATAGGCTAACTGTTTTTGTGATTAATTATTTAATGGTGATTAGATTCAGATCATTGTTTTTTATGTAGCTAAAATTATTATTAAGCTGAAGAACCTTTAGTACATGTTCTACGCCATCTTTTGTCCGAAATTTTCCAGAATATTTGTTTTTGAGTAATTCTTTGTTCTGTACATCAATTTTTATATCATAATATAATTCAAGCTTTTCTATCATTTTTCCTACCGGTTCGTCAAAGAAACAGATTAGACCTTCTTTCCATAAGAAATAAGAATGGTGCTCTATAATACCTTTTTTTAATACGCCGTCTTTTTCATAAATGTGAGTATTGGGTTTTAAGTACGTTCTATCGTTGGTGGCAGGCGAGATAACCTCTACGGCGCCTTTTAACAGAGAGGTCTCGAAAACCGGAGAACCGGAATAAGCTGTCACATTAAATTCGGTTCCCAATACTTTTATATTATATTTTTTAGTCTTTACGATAAAAGGTTTTTCAGCATCTTTTGTGACATTAAAATAACCTTCACCATCCAAGGTCACATTACGACTGTTGGCTGTGAATTTGTTGGGAAATGTAAAAGTTGTTTTTGCATTTAACCAGACCTTTGTTCCATCGGTTAATGTTAGTTCCGCGCGTTGTCCGGGTGGAACAAAAATGGTTTGCATACTGGCTGCCTCTGTTTCGTCTTTGTTTATAAGGAATGAGTATGCGATCATCAGTGAAAGGATGAATATGGCTGCTACTTTGGTCAGTTCAATGGTGATTGATTGCAGCGTCCATCGTTTCCGTGCCAAGGATAAGTTATCCTTGGCAACAGGAGTTTGCTCCTGTTGCCAAATGGATATATCATATAGTTTACGCAGGGCAAGAAACTCTTTCATGTTTTTCTTGTCGGCATCCAACCAGCGGGCAACCTCTTCTTTTTCTTCCGGAGTTGCATCACCTGCGATATATTTATTTAATAATTCCTGGTTCATTCCTTTACTTTTGTGGGGATGTGTTTCATGCCCCGTTATTATTAAAACGATTCATTGAGTGATAACCCTAGTGGAATGTGAAAAATTATTGGAAAAAAAAGTAGAAATAGAAGAGCGGCAGGTAATCTTTCAGATTTTCACGCAAAGGTTTTAATGCCTTTGTAATATGATACTCAACGCCTTTAACTGTAAGTTGGAGTTCTTCGGCTATTTCTTTATTTGTTTTGTTTTCGAAGCGGCTCATTTCAAAGACACGCCGGGTTTGTTCTGGCAGAAGAGCTAAAGTTGCTGTGATAATCTGCTGCACTTCGGTAGAGAATATGTCTTCGGGATTACATGCTTCCAACGTAGAGATGCGGATATCCAGCTCCCTTTGTTTCATATCCGTCAAGGTGTGAAGTGCTTCTGTTTTGACAGCTTCGTGTTTCAGGTGGTCGAGCGATTTGTTTTTTAATGTCGTCAATAGCAAGGCTTCAATATGTTCTATCTCCTTTTCCTTCAATATTTCCCATAATTTAATCAGGACGTCCGATACAATATCTTCGGCGATACATTCGTCATGTACATAGGATTTAGTGAACAGAAAGGATTTTCTGTAGAATTTAGTGTATAAAGTGTTGAAGTTATGTATTTCAGTCCCGATCATCTATTTCCGTTGTATTCACAATAGTCGTTGGAAAACAAAAGTAGGGAAAATATGGAAAATATAACTCTATTTGATGAAATAATACGTATTGAATTTTTGATGAAAAGAAAATAGTAGCATAATGAAACCGGCCCCGGTAAGGTTTATAGTCAAATAAAAGAGTGTTGTCGGCGATAAGTTGAGAGGGAATATGTGTCCTGTTGAGTGCAGGACGCGGTATTCGGGGCCGGCTTCATTACTACTATTTTAGTATTAATTAAATGTATACGTAACTCTCACGAGTTAGTTCGTTAAAATAAAACTTACATAATGCTGCTTGTAGCATCTTCACCGTTACCCTGTATCCAGTCGGTAACGGATACCTCTTTCAATGTAAGAGCCTCTCCGCTGAGAGTTAATTTGTAGAGGTATTTATGTCCTTTTTCCCACATCGTCTGTGCAGGCATCTTGTACTTATATGAATTCCCGTTGATTGTGAAGAGAGCTTCGATGTCTCCTTCCGCTATGGGTGTCGTTGTCGGAATCACCCTGATCTGTTGGGTTTTGCAATATTCCTTACCTAATGTAACCGGTTCCGGCAGATTCAGACGGGTCGAGGTGCTGCAACCGGCTATTTTAGTGATTCGTCCGTTTCTGATGTCCATCATGCCTTTGCATATCAGGGCGCTTCCTCCGGCTTTATTTCCTATCTGTATGGCACTTAGCTGATAGCTTTCATTTTCTCCTTCCGGCAGATTCACCTGGAAAGAAATGAGCGACAGCGCATGTTCCATATTCAGCAAGACCACCGGGGAGATGCTGTTTACTATTTTTTGGCCGAGAGCGTGTGTGCCATACATATAGTCGCGGGTTTGAGTGGCATCGGGCGACAGCTTCACAGGAATGCTTGCTGTTCCGAGCTTCATCTGCGGCTGATATGGATAATAGGCATACACGGTGGCCGGGTCAAAATTAAGTGTGACTTCCGGCGTTTGCCGCCAGGAGATTTTATTACTAATTAAATTTGCTTCTGCTTTTACATTTATATAATCACTATCCTCGTCATAAAGTCCGCCGTCGCTTTCGCGTGTAATCAGCAGCCCTATTTCCGAACCTTCTTTAAATTCCTGCACGAAATTCGCCGATTTAGTAGTTAAAATACGTGTAATAATTTTTAATGGCTTTTCTTTCGCGCTAATACTCTCAATGGCTGAGAAATTGCTCTCGTGTGAACAACCAGCCAAACCCGAAATCAGTGTAATTAATAGTAATAAATTTCTCATACTTTTATGCTATTTTTGTATCAAATTTCATATTGCAAATATCCGGCAGTTTGAGGGAAGAGAGGGATCATACGGTATAAAATCACGATGAAATGGTATAAAAGCGCATGGTGCAAATAATCCAGGGGCGTCAAATTGTCTAAATAGAGTGCAAATCAACTAATTGAGGAATCAAATTGTTTATACTAAAACGGGGTAGTAAAGTATGTTGGAAAAAATACAGTTTTTATTGAGTATGCAAATAATTGGCCTATGTATATTGGGCGGGATTATGATGTTGCTGAGGTCGTTCGGTAACAGAGCACGACATATTTTAGGCTGGAGCATGATTATGTGGGCTTTGATGGCTGTAATCCGGAATATAGTTAATTTTTATCTGCATGAAGCAAAAGAAGCGTTCCATCCCGACGTACTTATTGCCAGTTGTTTTGTGGTTGCCTGCCTGGCCGCTTATGTGATAGAAAAACTGCGTCCCGGATACCTTACTTTTAAACGTTTTTCGATTTTTCTTTCTCCTGTTCTGATAGGAGGTTTTTCTTATTTAACGTATCGTTTATCGGGTGGAGAGATACATGTTTATTATTCGATGAAAGATGTTTTTGCGTTTTTCAATCTGGACGTATTTCTTCGTTTACTTGTTTTTGCACTGACTGTTTTTTATATGGCTTTGCCGGTTTATCTGGTTATGAAATACGGGAAAGAATATACGGATTATCTTAGCGAGAATGTATCTGACCCGGAGAATTATGATTTGATTTGGCTGAAAAGGACCATGGTTATCCTGTCGATGCTGTATGTCCTTTACCTGATATTGCTGCTTACGGATGCTCCGCTCCTCTATGTGGTTGATAAGGCGGTGTTGCTTGTCGTTTGGTTTTACTTCTTTTATAAGACTTTGTTTCTCAAGAATATCCAGCTTGACCGTACGTTTAAGGATGGATGGAATTCTCCGGTGGATGAAAACGATGAGGAAGAAGATGACGACGAACAGCAGGGGTTTCTTTTCAAACGTTATGCCGAAGAGGTTAATACCTGGTTTGAGAAAGAAAAACCTTATCTGCGGGATGACCTTCGGCTGACGGATTTACAACGGGTATTCCCTATCAGCCGTTCTTATCTGTCGCAATTATTCAATAAGGAGCTGGGAATGTCTTTTTCGGATTATGTGAATCAATTCCGGGTGGAAGAGAGCAAGCGCCTGATGGATGCCGAGCCGCTTGCCAGCATCCAGGAGATTGCCGAACGCTCGGGGTTTCATTCCATCAGTACGTTCCGCCGCTCTTTCATTAAGCAGACAGGGATTGTTCCTTCCGAGTATAAGAGAGGATAGCAAGCTGACTGTATTATCGGTATTATCAGATAGTATTCTGAGATAAGTATCATATATTATGATATTATAGTCGCATATATTATGAAAATGTTGTATCATAATATATGATATTTTGTTGTCATAATATATGAAATAAATATGTTGTAGTGTAGGAACTATTTTCTACTTTTACATCCTGTTAGATAAATACGCTTACCATGAATAACACTACTACTGCCCGTCCGCATATCGTTTGGATGGACGCACTTCGCTTCGTTGCTATCCTGATGGTGATTGCCTGCCATTGTACAGACCCTTTTAATGCCTCTCCGGAGTCGCGTGCCAATCCTGAAATTAATTTCTGGGGGTCGGCCTACGGGTCTATGCTGAGGGCTTGTGTGCCTCTTTTTGTGATGATGACAGGTTTCCTGTTGCTTCCGGTGAAGCAGGAGGCTTCTGTCTTTTATAAGAAACGTATTCCGCGCGTGTTCTTTCCTTTCCTGGTCTGGTCGGTGCTGTTTAATCTGGCCCCGTGGTTTATCCAATGGGTGGGAGGAAGTCCCGAACTGGTGACCGATTTCTTTCCCTGGGCGCCGGAGCCTTCTGCTTCTTTGGCCGACGGGTTGAAGGATATTGCCATGATACCGCTCACTTTTACTGTTTACGCTACGCCGATGTGGTATATTTATGCTTTAATCGGGTTGTATCTTTATATGCCTGTTTTCTCAGCCTGGGTGGAGAAAGCGTCTGAAAAGGGGAAACGCTGGTTCCTGTCTATCTGGGTTGTTTCGTTGTTTATTCCTTATCTGATGGAGTTTGTTTCTAAGTATCTTTTCGGGACCTGTTCGTGGAATGCTTACGGCCTATTCTATTATTTTGCCGGTTTTAACGGGTATTTATTGCTCGGGCATTATTTAGGGAAAGGAAATAACTGGTCGGTCGGTAAAACACTGGCTGTCGTTGTTCCTTTGTTCCTGATTGGTTATCTGGCCACTTTCATTGGGTTCAGATATATGACGTCGGACCCGAATGTGAGTGAGGAAGGGATGGAACTGTTCTTTACTTATTGCTCTCCGAATGCGATGCTGATGACGGCGGCCATATTCCTTCTGATGCAGAAGGTCCGTATTACTTCTCCTTTGATTTGTAAGGCGTTGGCTAATCTGACGAAACTGGGGTTCGGCGTTTATTGCGTACATTATTTCTTTGTAGGGCCTTCTTATTTACTGACGCTTTGGCTGGGTATTCCTATTCCGGCAATCGTTCCGGTATCGGCTGTCTTTACGCTGGCGGTAACCTGGCTGTTTGTCTATTTATTGAGCAAACTGCCTTACTCCAAATACATTATCGGGTAAGGCGTTTCAATGGCCAGACCGGTCTTTTGTGCAAATGATGTTAAAAGCCGGTCCGGGGAGTATATCGTATCTATATAACCACTACTTTTGTGTTGTAAAACATATTTATAGAATATGTTTAGGCAAAGAGATCGTTTTAAATAATTAGTATTGCGCTATGAAAAAGTTAGCTAGAAAGTGTCTCAGCTACCTGGAAGTTTTGGGTAGATATGCGATGCAAAAGTATGGAATAGAATAAAATGAAGTTTTTCAGTGTTGGGGATATCCGGAAGGGTGTCCCTTTTTTTATGGCTGATAATAGCCGTAAGGTATTAACTCTTCTCTATTTTTTATCTCTTTCAGGTAACAATCATCGAGCAGGGTGATTCGGTTTGCTATTTTGTGTACTTCCCTGAAATTGTGGTCTGTCAGGATGATTCCGTGGTTTTGGGCGCTTTCGGTCATCAGTTTGCGTATCTGTTCGGCAACAACGGGCGAGACACCGCTGAAAGGTTCGTCCAGCAGGATATAAGGGGCCGGACTGAAAAGGGTGGTTTTGATTTCCAGGTAACGTTGTTCCCCGGTTGATATTTCACAGATACGGGAGGTCCGGATACGGAATAATATTTTGTCTGCGAAAAAGCGTTTCCTGTCTTCCGGAGCGATACAAAGTTCTGCTATCTGTGATACTTTCAGATGTGAGGGAAAGGAGGGGTGTTGTGGCAGATAGGCAAGCAGTCCGGAGCGGAAAGCCGGCCCTTTTATGACTTTTCCGTCGATGCGGATAAACTTCCGGTCGGCTTTCAAGGTACCGAAGATGATATTCAGCAAGTTGATTTGCCTGTCCCGTTTCGTCCGAAAAGGGCAATAATATCTCCCCGGCAACATTTCAGGTAAACGTCTGCCAGTATGGTCCGTTCGCCGAACGATTTAAGTATGCTGTCTATTTCAAGGCCTGTGTACATTGCTCGATGATTTGATTCAGTAGATTACAGCAGATGAACATGACGATAAACGTAACGATCCAGAGTTGATACTTGCCGATTCCCTGATTATAATAGAAAAAATATTCTTCTTTGCGTGTCAGTTCCTTGTAGATATAGTCAAATCCCAGTCCGACCGTAGGGATGAGTTGTAGCCATAGTCTGATAGAGTCGATCATGCTAACATAGAATCGAAGTGCGCTAAAAGAGGCAAACAGAAAACCGATCAGGACACTGAATTTTAATGTACTGAGAAAGAATGTCCGGTAAAACCGGTATTGTGTTTTCCATCTTTGCAGGCTATCCATAATCGATTGTTTTAGGAGAATAACTGATTTTCTGCTAAGATATTCAAATCCGGGGGAATAGAGGTGGGATTCTTTTTAATAAAGTTTAAAAGGGGATGATTTTATTCACCCCCCTTTGTTGGCTTATAACCAGGGCGACCGCACCAAAATTCCTCTAAAAAGTTTATCATTGCAAAATGAATACCTCTAATTATTTTTCAGAAGTGACAGATCCTCGTGTAACAGGTCGCTGTCTACA